>JBAQFX010000100.1:0-4424 GCA_049287485.1 Anaerolineales bacterium | reverse complement strand
CCTTTATATCTAACAATAGCTTAAAAAATCGTTGCTGGTAGAGTCTCACACGCTAACGGTAACAACGTTGATATTCATGAAACTTGGCGGATGTGATAAGTAGCCAGGACAACCAACGGGGCGATATTCGCTGGTTTGATTTTGGGTATTGTCGAAGCCATGGTGACCCTATATATAGGTGCCATCTGGGTCTGGCCGATATGGTTTGTCATATTTATGGTTGTGCTGCTGATTCGCCCACAGGGTATCCTGGGCGGCAGGTTGTAGAGGAGATGAACATGAAATCCATCAAGAAACTCTCCTGGAAAAATATCCTGGCCATCCTGATCGGTCTCTTCATCTTGGTCTATCCATTTGCAGGTGCCAACAGTTATATAAAGCACCTCTTCATTCTCTTCTTCATCTGGAGTGTGGTGGCTGCTAGCTGGAATCTGCTCAACGGTTATGCGGGCATCATCTCGCTGGGTAATATCGGCTTCATGGCGATTGGTGGCTACGCCTCGGGTATCCTGGCGAAATCCTTCGGGTTATCACCCTGGATCAGTATCCCAATCGGAGGCATCATCACCTGCGTCCTGGTAACCCTATTTCTGGGTTTCCCCGCCCTCAGGCTGAGCGGTATCTATATTGCCTTGCTCTCTCTTATCTTCGCTGATTCGCTGCCTTCCATTCTGACCCAAACGCGCGAGATCACGGGAGGGGCGATGGGCTTGCATGAGATCCCCGGGTTCATCCCGCACATGGAGAAGATCCATGCCTATTACTTCTGCTTTGTCTTCTTCCTGATTGCAATGTTTATTGTATACCGCACCATTCATTCCCACACCGGGCTGGCGTTCATGGCACTGCGTGACTCGGAGAACTTCGCCACCACTCTGGGAGTAAACCGCTTCAGGGAACGACTCAAGGTCTTTGCCATCAGCTCATTCCTGACGGGCTTAGCAGGTGGTTTTTACGTCCACAGCCTGGGGGATATCTCACCGACCACGCTGGGCATTGAACCCTTCCTGCTGAGCATCGCCATGTTTGAGCTGGGCGGTATCGGTACCTTTGCTGGTCCCATCTTGGGTGCCGCTGTAATCGTCTTCGGAGGTGAATTCCTACGCTTGGCAGGCACGCTCCGTCTCAGCTTGCTCGGCTTGCTCATCTGTCTCATCATCCTCTTCTTCCCAGGAGGCATCATGCAGCTCATCAGCCAGAGTGAGACCTTCATCCGTAAGCAGATCAAGAAAAGAAAACCTGTCGAAAAAGTGCAACCGACCTGATTCGAAGTGTAAGGAACTGTCCAAAAAGCAAGGGATAGCCCTATTCATTTTTAAGGAACCGTGATTCAATGGGGGTGTAAAAAAAGGACACAACAAAGTATCATTCAAACCATATACAATGGCCCGGCCAACACTGCTACCACAGAACCTGGAAGATCTCATCCCGGAAGATCATTTGGTGCGGGTAGTGAACCGAATGTTCGACAATCTGAATCTAGAGCCGATCCTGGACGAGTACAAAGGAGGAGGAACGCGCAGCTACCATCCGCGCATGATGCTGAAAGGACTGGTATATGTATACACTCAGAAAGCGAACTCATCCCGGTAGATCACCAAGGGCTGCGGGAGAACGTCAACTTCATGTGGATGGATAAAATGATAGGGGAAAAGGGGAAAAATGTCGTCTATTACATCTAGGAAATCCCATTATCACCATATTGATTAAAGCACATTAATACCCAAATTGTGCCCAATTGTGCCCGAAGCACCATCAGAACACCGAAATGCAACAAATAATGAACGGTAATCCCAATGTACTATCAGAAATAATATAAATGCCGACTAATAAATCGGCATTAGTGTGGGAAAATGCATGAAATTTTGTGGACCTGGCGGGATTCGAACCCGCGGCCTCTTCAGTGCGATGGATAAAAATGCAGTCGAAATGGGAAATTTAGCTGTCTTTTACGTCTAATATCGCCCAAAATCAACACTCTGTTTCAGCGTATTAGTACCCGAATTGTACCCGCGCTGTACCCGCAGAATAAAGCAAGGATAGGCGGCCCGTAGCCCTGTCCTGAGGGAGATTTGATGCGAATGATGTCCTTGAAAAACATCGCCTTCATTTTTCTATTTTCTTCATATGACCAAGAAACCCGTCTTGGCTACAACTTTACTCATCCATAGAATTTCCTGGGTATTACTTTTGGGTTAATGAGATTCTTTTATGCATTCTGAATGCACGGAATATTTGCACCTTACACCGTCACGAAAAGGTCCGATCGGCAAGTCAAGTACGGGATGCGGCAGTTCTCATGGCTTCAGGGATCACTCCAGAAGGTGAAAGTCATGTTTTAGGGGTATCCGTGTCGCTCAGCGAGCATGAAAGCCACTGGAAAGCCTTTTCGAAGGGACTGAAGGACCGTGGAATGAGTAGCGTGAATCTGGTTATCAGTGACAATCATGAAGGTCTTGGGCAGCCAGACGAGTTGTCTTGGGCAGTATTCCCTGGCAGAGATGCCAGTTTCACCTTCAACAAAATGCTGGCGCTTATATGCCCAAACAATCCATGCGTGTGGAAGTAGCAGCAGATATCCAGTCTATGTTCAATTCTCCAGATCGAAAGGCTGCAGAAGTATTCTTGCAAGCTGCTATCCAGAAATTCGCTGTATCAGCACCCAGATTATCTGCCTAGTAGGAGGAAAACCTTTCAGAAGGGTTTACTGTTTTTGACTTTCCTCTTGAGCATCGAAAATCCATCTGGACAATGCATAGCTTGGATCGGATAAACAAGGCGGTGCGGAGAAGGACAAGAGTTGTAGGTGTCTTTCCAAACGAGGCTTTGTTCCTAAGGTTGATCTCAGCACTTCTGATGGAGATCTCTGAAGAATGACGGATCGGAAAGCAATATTGTGTTGGCAATTCATTCGATTGATAAAGAACGATGGATACTTTTGACTTGAATTTACAAAAATAGGTCGCGTAAGTATTAATGAGATTCTTCTCTTACCTCATCACCAATTTAACCAAACTATGGAATTGATGTTATATTCTGACAAGAATGTATACATACCTTGGCATATTCCAAACCCCAAGTAGGGTATAAATGGATTATTATTTCCAAGATGAAATATAAGGATCACTTATCTAATGACAAATATTATTACCAAAAACTATATCCACATTGAACCCGTGGATTCAACTTTGAAGTAGTTTATAATATTAATTATCTCATCTAGGTAATATCCATGATTGATAAGAATAGTATCAGTGTCAAACTCACTATTGTTATTTTTTTATTGCTCTTTGGTGTGTTGTTATTATTTACCTGGATAAATTATAAAAACACCGCAACATCAATAATGTACAATCAATCAGTGTTCATGCGTAGTATGATCCAACAGAGTAATTCCAATATCGACAACCTTTTTAATGATCTCAGAAACCTATTATTATCAGTTGCAGATAATATTAATAACACTAATAGAAGTAATGAAGAACTAGAAAAGTTATTAAAATCATATTCCTCTTTTAATGAATATGCCAAGTATCTGTATTACATTCCTGATTCCCAATATATTGTCGGCTCTCCAATTGTCCAAGTCCGGGTTCTTGGCCAAATGTCAATTCCTTTGACGCTTGGGTATTCGCAACAAAATCCTTTGGGAATTTGGTGGACAGAACCACATAAATCTCCATTATCGAATTGGGTGGTAACCGTCGGGGTAAACTTTGTCTCTGAAAATAAGCGCGGGCATGAAACAGTCGCTATTGATATTCCACTTCTAGATTTGATAAATATTCTACCGAAATTCGAAGATGGCGGTTCAATGTCATTCTTGGTTATGTCTGGTGATATTCCAGTCATGGGTGACCATCGATCTATGGATTATAAATATAACCTTTTAACAAACAAGATAAGCGAATCCACTTCCTTTATTGTCGATCAGGTGTTAACAGGAACATCGTACACCATGATAGAAGAAGAAATCATGGACAATACTTATCTTGTCATGGCAGGTGATGAGAATGTTTTTGGTTGGCGAAGCATTCTTTTTAGTGATAATCACCAACTCGAGGACACACTAATTACTGCTAGAAAAACGAGCTTAGTTTTGTTAGTTTCCACCTTTTTCGTAAGCTTGTTTCTAGCTTGGGTTGTTGCTAGATGGTTTTCGATGCCGATCAAAGCGCTCGCACGGGAAATGGAAAGAGTGGATCTAGACCAACTTCATGGGATTCGTGTCCCAAAGAGGAAGGACGAAATTGGAACCTTGGCATTAACTTTCGATAAGATGCTTGCTCGTATTAGGCGTCTCATTCTGGACTTGAAGAATACAGAAAGAATGAAAATAGATGCTGAAATTCGCGCACTTCAATATCAAATGCGCCCGCATTTTCTATACAATACTTTACATAGTATTGGACACCTTGCATCTA
>JBAQFX010000099.1:0-3202 GCA_049287485.1 Anaerolineales bacterium | reverse complement strand
CACGGGCACTTGCACTGTCATTCCAGGGGTAACATAGGGCATATAGTAGTACGATCCCGCTGTGTACATTCCACCGCCATAGTTTACATAGCTCTTGGGTACCTTCTCTTCAACGAACTCCATTTTTATAAACGGGTCCATCTTCTCCAATTCCGCCTTGCTGCAGCGCAGTAGTATCGTATTGGCTATGGTTTCGGATACAAAATCAACCGGTACAATGTATTCGGTGTTGGGGAACGAATCCTCTCTCACCACCAGATGCGTTACTTGCTCGACAACCGGGTTGATCAGCACATAAACGGAGCGCCCACAGACTCCATCCGTACATTCAATTTGAGCATTCAAAGGAATTTCCATACAAATCTCCATTTCTTTTGCATCAGGTTTATCAATTAATTTCATGCGAAGGGTGACTCCCTTCTCATGACCGTTTCAATTTGAATGCTTAGCTCCTCTTGGGGTTGCTGTTATAGCCAGCATGAAATTACCCCACTATAAGTATAGTGGCGGAGAGTCTCAAAAGCGTCACAGAACGCCGACTAGATTTGTTTATCGTATCACCATTCAAACTATGATCTGGCGCGGCCACATTCGCTTTATTCGCTTCCGTCTATCCCATACTAATCGCTGCGCACTCCCTGACATCCCCAGGTGCTATCCAAGATAATCCCTGCCAGGGTAAGCATCGATCAGCGCTGAATGGTTTGCTAATCCCCAAGAGTGCTGTATGTAATGCCACGCGGATCACCGTTATTACCCATGCGAATGGATATGCCAATGCAATATTTCCAAGCTGGCACGCTTCTGTATACCCGATTTAATAAATTACCGCAAGCAGGCAGATGAGCCACGACCAAACCTAAACGACTGTTGGGATTAATAGAATGTCGTTAGGGTACACCAGGAGCGGCATGGAAAAGTACGATGCTGCAAACGACGATCCGACGAAAAAGAAAACCGTCTTAAAGTATTGCCGTTTGCCCAGCAGGTTCCAAAAGCCCTTAATTGACAGTTTTCAATCCAACAAGAATCTTTCTCGTTCAGCATCAATCGCCATAACTTTTTCCGTCTGACCAGCCAAGTTATAAGCCCGACCAAGCTGCGTGTATAGATCCCGTAAATCTGCCTTATCTGGCATTTCTGGTAGCGCTGCCTCTCGCATAAATTGGCGGGCGTGCTCAAAATGGACGATGGCCTCACTCACCGCCGAGAGATGCAGCGCTTCTCGTCCGGCAGCCAGGCTGTAGTGGAAAGCTGCCTGTGCCAGCCCGGCAGCCAGTGCATGGTGGGCTAGTACCGCCGCCGGTTCCCCACCCTTTTCGAGCACTTCCAATGCCCGTCGGTGAAATAGCCGCCGCCGCGCATCCCCGGCTTCGGTATACACCACATCGCGCAGCATGTCGTTGGTGAATGCGTATGCACTGGTTGCACCCGGTTGGACTGTTTCCAATAAGAGCCGACCGCTGATCAATTCGTCCAGGGCGGGTAAAGCCAGGTCTTCGCTCAGGTTGGAGATAGTGCACATGCGTTCAAAGGTGATCCGATGCTCGAGCACTGCTCCACCTGCCAACAGACTGAAGGCACTCGGGCTGAGACGATTCAAGCGCGAGCGGATCACCGCATGCACAGTAGACGGGACGCGCACTGCCTGCCTAAGATCATGCTCAGCGTCAACGGAGAAGGTCCATTGATCCTCTACCCGCCGTTTAGGATGGAGCACACGCCGTTCGAGTAAATCCTTGAGCGTCTCAATCATATAGAAGGGTTGCCCATGCGTTTCATTGTATAGCCACTGGGCGAAATCGGCATCGGGCGGTGACAGGATGGACAGCATCATCTGCACTGTCTCACTTTCCCCAAGTGGTTCCAGCTCGATATGAACCGGCGTTAACTCATGCGCTACGCGATCCAACCACTCGCTCAAACCCGGTGGGCCGCCGGTTTGCTGGGGTTGGGTCATTGGGTGCAAAGCTTCTGACCGCAGGCTAGCTAAAAATAAGACCCGCGCTGAGCTGTCTCGCCAGCGCCGGATGGCATATTGCAGAAGGTCTAACGTGGCGCTGTCTGTCCACTGCAAATCGTCCATAAACAACACCAACGGAGCTCGTTTGGCCAGAGCCAGCATACATTGCACCAAGGGTTCGTACAGTTGCGCCTGACTTACATCTCCATCCAGAAAAGGAAGCGCCACAGGAGCGGGGGACATATTTTGATGGTATTGGCGCAATTCTGGTAGCAGTTGACTCAACTGCGATAACCAAATCTCATCCACCAAATTTAATAACGAACTACCACCTTCAATCCGTAACCGGAGTGCCTCTACCAGCGGCTGAAACGGCAAATGGCTGTCACTCTCAAAGGCGCTTCCCAACAGCAATTCAGCTCCCTGGGCACTAGCCCAATGGATGAATTTTCTGGCCAGGCGGGTCTTGCCAATCCCAACCTCCCCACGCAGCACTACGAGTTGGGGCAGGCTATCAGCGGCGCGTTCATAGCATTTAATGAGCACCTGGTATTCGCGGTTACGCCCGGTAAACAAGCTTCCCAGGAAATTAACTGAGGTATCTGGACGCCGTGGCTGAGGCGTGGTTTTATGGGTATAAGGATGTACAAGCGGTGGTTGCGAGCGAATGCGCTCAGCCAGCGCTGCCGTATCTGGTTCTGGCTCCACGCCCAATTCAGCCGCTAAGATGGAGCGACAAGCTTCATAGGTCTCAAGCGCTTGCCCGCGCTCGCCAGCCGCAAAGTGCGCCCGCATCTTGCGGCGATAGGCAAGTTCGTTCAGTGCATCCAGAGCAATCCAATGCGAAGTAGTCTCTGTAGCGCCAGCAAACTCGCCATGCGCAAATTGGATTTCAGAGAGCCGGTCCAGGATCAGGCCCATGCGGCGATGGCAGACTTCGCGCTGAATGGCAGCCCAATCGTCAAAGCCTGGTGCATCGCCCAATGAAAATCCGGTCAGAAAATCTCCGCGATGGCAGGCTGCCGCTGATTGTAATAAAGGCAGACTGGCTGAACCCTCTGGCAGCGTCCGGCTCGAACGGTCAGCGCGTGCCAGCATATAAGCACATTCTATCGTTTTTAGATCAAAATCGATATCGGCGTCTGGATTCAGACTCAGCGAATTATGTGTGACGGAAAGATAAGAAGTTTGAGCCTGACCACTCGCCTGGCGCAAAGCTGTTTGCAGGTGATCGAGGGT
>JBAQFX010000098.1:0-15296 GCA_049287485.1 Anaerolineales bacterium | reverse complement strand
TTGCTCATTTTAGTGTCCCAAAAGCAACTTATATAGCACATTTTTTGCCTCTTCAGAGGTCTTTGGTTCTGCCAATTTCGAACGGGCTTAGTGCCCTGAAAATTTATTTTTTACTCGACAAATTGCTAAAAAATGGAAAAAGTGAGCAAGTCAGGTGCGAATATAGAAAGGTAGAAATAGTTCAATGAATTGTCTATGGTAAAATGAAATGCCGTATGGAAAAAATCGATCCTCAAATCTTACCAAAACCGCCCAATATGATCGCCTCTCTGCGAGCGGGTTTCGATGCAGTTGCGAACCACATGATAATCATCGCATTCCCTATCGCAATTGACCTATTATTATGGTTGGGTCCACACCTGAAGATTAAAACCCTGACCTCCGGTTTACAAAATATTTTACTTTCTTCAAGCACATCCAGCAGTGTTCAATCAGGCGATGTGGTTTCTCAGAGCATGGAATTGATCCAATCCATCGGGGAAAAGTTTAATTTACTTAGCCTGATCAGGACAATTCCAGTAGGGATTCCAAGCTTGATGTCTTTCAGACTACCGGTAGAAATCCCCAATGGTCAGCCAATCGTTATCGATCTGAATAACGTGTTGGTTGTTGCGTGCACAGTTATTGGGTTATTAATTATTGGAATAATCGCCGGATGTTTTTACTATATTATTATTACCCAAATAGCTTTATTCGGCAGAATTGATTTTAAAAAAGTAATTAAAGAGTGGATATGGTCATCGCTACAAGTAATTAGTTTGGCTTTGGCATTACTCATTCTTTATTTTGTGGTGAGTGTGCCATCCAGTTGTGCAATTTTTGCAGTATCATTAATTGGCTTGCCATTGGGTCAATTTAGCTTTTTTCTATACTTTGGTTTACTAATTTGGCTGGCATTCCCGTTGATTTTCTCAGCACACGGCATCTTTGTGAATCACAATAATGCATTTATATCCGTCCAAAGAAGTATGGTCCTCACGCGCATGACACTCCCCACGACTTCATTATTTTTCCTAGCCGTAATAGCAATTAGTGAAGGTTTGGATATTTTATGGCGGGTCCCACCGGAAACATCGTGGCTTACTTTGTTAGGTGTCGGTGGACATGCGTTTATCTCAAGTGCATTGATGGCAGCAAGTTTCATATTTTATCGGGATGCGGATCGCTGGAGTCAGGCGACGATAAAAATCCTTAATGCACAAAAACAAATGTCAATTCAAGGTAGCTGAGACCTGGAGGTTTGTGTGGTTGACGATATTACTCCCTTATCATATGAAGCAAAAGACATCCAGGTCTTGGAAGGTCTTGAAGCAGTGCGAAGACGTCCGGGAATGTATGTCGGCGGAACAGATATTAAAGCTCTTCACCACCTGGTATATGAAGTGGTGGATAATTCCATTGACGAAGCATTAGCCGGTGTTTGTGATCGCATCGAGGTGGTCATTAATCCCGATAGCAGTGTGACTGTTATAGATAATGGTCGGGGTATCCCGGTCGATATTCACCCAACAATGAATAAATCAGCACTTGAGGTAGTCATGACCGTGCTCCATGCAGGGGGTAAATTTGGTGGAGGTGTTTATAAAGTCTCTGGTGGCCTACACGGTGTAGGCGTTTCAGCAGTGAATGCGCTATCAGAATGGTGCGAAGTTGTAGTAAAACGAGATGGCAAGAAATACTTCCAGCGATATGAGCGAGGCTATCCTACAGGTCCTGTATCAGTTATCGGAAACGCTTCTCCCAAAGAGACTGGATCAAGAACGACGTTTAAATTTGACCCCGAGATATTCAAGGGAGATCTGGATTACCGGTTTGATACACTGGCGCAGAGATTTCGTGAGATGGCATTTGTTACACGGGGTGTAACAATTTATTTCAGTGACGCACGGATTAATCGTGAAATGACTTTTTATTTTGAGGGGGGGATTACATCTTTTGTACGCTATTTAAACCGCAACAGAGATGTATTACATCCAGTGGTACACGCGGAGAAAGAAATTGAAGGAATTACCATTGATGCAGCTATTCAATATACTGAATCCTATGCTGAATCAGTATATTCATTTGCGAATACAATCAATACGGTTGATGGAGGAACACACCTTACCGGCTTACGTGCGGCAGTTACCAGGACGATAAACGACTATGCACGCCGAAGTGGGTTGCTTAAAGAATCTGATCCGAACTTCACAGGGGATGACACTCGTGAGGGTTTAACCGCCATCATTAGCATCAAGCATCCAGATCCGCAATTTGAAAGCCAGACCAAGGTTAAGCTGATGAATCCTGAAGCACAGACCTTAACCCAACAAGTTGTGGGAGACAGGTTCAGTACCTTTCTCGAAGAAAACCCCTCAGCTGGAAAAGCAATCGTCCAAAAATGCCTAACATCCGCTCGGGCAAGAGATGCAGCAAAAAAAGCACGAGACCTCGTGATTCGGAAATCGGCCCTGGAAAGTTTGACCCTGCCAGGAAAACTGGCTGATTGTTCTGAACGTGATCCAGAGAAAACTGAACTTTACCTTGTAGAAGGTGAATCTGCCGGTGGCTCTGCTAAACAAGGACGGGATCGACATTTTCAAGCAGTCTTGCCATTGCGTGGAAAAATCCTGAATACGGAGCGTGCCAGACTGGACAAGATCCTGGCCAACAATGAAGTCAAAGCTTTAATTTCTGCACTTGGAACGGGCATTGGAGATAGTTTTGATATATCTGGTCTAAGGTATGGACGTGTAATCATAATGACGGATGCAGATGTGGATGGCAGTCACATACGTACCTTGTTATTAACATTTTTCTTTCGCTATATGCCTATGCTTTTTGAAGAAGGTCATCTGTACATTGCACAACCACCCCTGTATCGCCTCGCGTATAAAAATCAGGTAAAGTTTGCTTACACTGAAGGGCAAAAAGCCCAAATCATTAAGGATATGGGAGGATCTGGTGAAAAAGTAAGCCTCCAAAGATACAAAGGATTAGGCGAGATGAATCCCGAGCAACTTTGGGAAACAACCATGGATCCTAGTATTCGCACACTTTTATTAGTAACCATCGATGATGCTGCTGAAGCTGATCGCACATTTGATATGTTAATGGGTTCAGCGGTCCCACCACGTAGAAGGTTTATCCAAACCCATGCACGTGATGTTCAAAACTTAGATATATAAATTGTTTTTACTCCGAAGAAAACAAAAATTTAATAAATAAATCTATTTCCAGGGAGAAGAATATAGGTAAATTTAAATCTACGAAACCCGGCGGACCTAACTTTCGTCCCAAACCACCTTTACGAAAAAAAATACTTTCTCCACGACCCATAGCCATTCAAAGACCTGCAATAGTGAATCCGGTACGAGATGCGAGTGTTAATCGAGCATTTGCACGGGAGATCAGGCGAAATGCCTTTCAACAGACTACCCAGCAGGTAAGAAATCAGCCACACTTTGCTGTGCGACCTGCTAGTCCGGCAGTCAGGATCATGCCGAAGACACCACAACCTGTGCAGGTTGCGAAAAAGCCATTAACTATTCGGCCAATAACACCACCTGGTATGGCGCCTAAAACAGCAATGAACCTTTCTTTAAAACCAGCTCCAACGCAATCAGGGTCGATAAAAATGGCAGCAAAACCCCTACATCCCTCATCTGTGGGGAGCTACGAACGATCTACAGGTATCATCCGCCCAGCTGGAATAGCAATGGGGGGAGCTGCTCTTGCTGCTTTGATGGTTAACGTTGCCACAGCAAATCCTCAAATTTCTACGGAAACGAATTCATTGAATTCCTCCCTTGAGGATTTAAAGACACGAAGTTCAATGAATGGAATTGTTGACAAGATAAACCGCTTGGATACTGACCTTACACATGCGCTAGATTTACTTGAAAGTGCTCGCCAGGAAGGATATGTTTACCAAAAAGAGCTTGAAGAAATAGCTTACAAAGCGATGGACCAATGGCAGGTGATCAAGCAAGAATTGCTGGCGAGCATTCCTCAACAAGCTGAAGCATTCCAAAACAAAATGCTTCCATTGGGAATTCAATTGGCTAGATTAAATAATGTATTGGGAAATCCTGCATCTGCGACTCCATTATTAAGGGAGATTACCTCACAGGTGAACACATTATCCAGTGAACTCTTCCAGATTGAGAGTTCATTGGAAAATAAATTTGCGGATATAAACCATCAATCGGCGCTAATTACAGCTCGGCTAAACATGATTCATTGGAGTTTGGATCAACTCAACCAGGCAAAATTTACCCTTGAAGAAGCAGAAAAGCTTATACACGCAGTCCAGGCCAGGTGGGATCAAGAGGGAGACCAAGATCCTGAAGGAGTGCTATACCTGACGAATAAACGGCTAATCTTTGAGCGTAAAGAAAAAGTTGCCACAAAAAAGATATTATTCATTACAACTGCCTCAGAATTAGTCCAGGATGTTTTGATTGACCAAAAATTAGAGACATGCGGTAAAGAAAAAGCCATTCATAAAGGTTTATTTAATAACCAAGATTTCCTTGAAATTTCTTTTTCCGAAAATAAAGTAGGAAATATCTCTTTTCACCTGAATGGTCAAGATTGTAATCTATGGACTACCTGGATACAAAAAGCGAGATGTGGAGAAATTAATAAAGAACGATCTACCGGCAGTGGTCTTTCGTTTGTGGATATTACAGGGCCCCTTACGACAGCAGATTTATTAGCTCTGCAAACTGAAGTTAATGCTTTACAGGGTGTGATTTCGTTAAAATCTGTAAGGGAGGAATTAGGCAAGATAGAAAGTGACATGCGAGGTTTAGAAAGAAACCTGGCAAAATTAAGAGCACGTGGTTATGCCATTGAGAAAAATTTTGAGGCAGATATTAAAATCCTGGCCACGCAGTGGGAAAGGATCAAAACCAACGCAGATTTAGCTTTACAAAGTCAAACAAACTTGCTGGGTGAGCATATGGCACAAATCCAGCAAAATATGACATTCTTGATGGGGAAGTCGTCAAATTTGAATGAAGCTAGACCAATCTATATGCAAGTTAAGTCACAAATCGCTTCCATTGAAGCACAAGCCGATGTAGCTGATGATGCTGTCATAGTAACCCATGATCAATATGCAGACGAGGTTGAATCGATGGCAGCACATCTGGAGTGGGTAGGTTGGATGTTGGATGCCTTATCTACAGCAAGTTTTCGACTCATGGCGACCGAAAGTGGAATTGCAGCTAATGAAGCAGTTTGGGTTAGACAGGGTTTTGACCCAGAAAACGGAATTCTTTTCTTAACTGACCAGCGATTGTTATGGGAAGATCGAGTAGATGATTATGAATTAAAAATTGATCTTCCATTGGAACACATCACTGATGTAAGCTATGCAGAGGATGCAACAAGTAATAAAGAATCAATGATTTTCAAGTTAGATAATACGGCGCCTTATCCGACAATAATTTTCTCATTAGCATTGCCTGTGGCAGATACCTGGCTGAAAATGATCGGACGTGCTCGCTCAGGAGAATATGCCATAGATCGTGCTATAGAGATCGATCCAAAAGAATTAGAGCGTATTAGGAATGCACCTCGGCAATGCTCTAATTGTAGAGCAGGGTTCACTGCACCGATTCTACGAGGACAATCGGAAATTTCATGTGAATATTGTGGGCAGGTGACGCGTATATAAAGGATTAAATAATTTACTTACATCTGCCCAACTCCTGGAGGATTGCTTGATACATCCAGGAGTTGGGCAATGTTTTTGTCTGTCAAGAATGTCTGCTCTCACGTATAATAAGTATTAATGGCATTGGAATTTGGCTCATCGCTTAATAATCGTTACCGCATTGTGGAAGTGTTAGGGCAAGGCGGTATGGCAGCAGTTTATAAAGCCATTGATGAAAACCTGGGTGTTGAAGTAGCGGTAAAAGAAAACCTGTTTACTACTGAAGAATACGCCCGACAGTTCCGCTTAGAAGCAACTATTTTAGCCAGCCTTCGCCAACCTAATTTACCACGTGTGTCTGATCATTTTGTCATCGAAGCACAAGGCCAATATTTGGTAATGGATTTTATTGAGGGGGAAGATCTTCGGCAAAGACTGGACCGTTTAGGAGCCTTGCCCGAACAAGAAGTGATCATTATTGGGGTGGCAATTTGTGATGCTATATCCTACATGCATTCACGCCAACCGGTGATCCTTCATCGGGATATAAAACCAGGCAACGTGCGCATTACACCCAGCGGGCATATATTTCTAGTAGATTTCGGTCTGGCGAAGGTCGTTGAAGGGCGGGAAGCTACGCATACAGGCGCAAGGGCGATGACCCCTGGATACTCACCACCGGAACAATATGGGTCAGCGCGAACCGATGGTCGATCGGATATTTATTCACTAGGCGCTACCTTATATTGTGCTTTGACCAATGCTTTGCCTGAAGATGGGCTTGAACGTGCCATGAATCGAACCAGGTTGACGCCCATTCATAAACGGAATCATAAAGTATCTGATAATATTGTACAAATCATTGAAAAATGTATGGCAGTTAAACCTGAAGACCGTTATCAAACTGCAGACGATTTAAGGTATGCGCTGATGCAAGCGAGGAGTATTTCCAAGCGAAAATTACCTTTAGAACTGGTACTCCAACCACCCCCGATGACTCTACATGAAGACTTACCTGAGGATGCAGGTGGATATCAACGAAACACTAAGGATATAAATGTTCTTAATCAAAATAATGGAAAGAAAAAATCCACCAGACCACTGAACCAGGAAATGGATGATATCGAACTTCTACCTCAAAAATCTAAATCGCGTAGAAGTCCCACAGTATGGTTATTATTTGTGCTGTTACCTATCCTGATCATTGGTGGATTTATCACCTATACCATAAAACCACAGATCATTCATCAAGCCATCGGATATGTTTTCCCTGGATACTCTCCGACTAACACGCCTACTGAACCCATACCAACGAAAACTCAGACAGAAAATCCTGGTATCATACCAGAGACCCCCACAGCTCAAAAAACTCCTACATCGACTGTCACCGCTACACAATTACCAACGATTAGTGCAACTCCAACTGCTTCACCAACGATGACATTAACCCCATTACCAACTCCCCTGGGTGGTGCAGCACAGATCGCGTTTGCATCCAGCCGTTCAGGTGCTATGGAAATATGGTTAATGGATATTGATGGTGGTGGACTAAAGCAGATTACAAATATCCCGGAAGGTGCATGCCAACCAAAATGGTCACCTGACGGGATGAAGATTGTTTTCATTTCACCTTGCGTCAGGCACTTGATTACATACCCCGGTGCAAGTCTATTCATAATCAATGCAGATGGGACGGGGTTGATCCCACTCCCAAATGCTCCGGGAGGAGATTATGATCCCAGCTGGTCACCGGAAGGAACACAGATTGCTTTTACATCGCTGCGTAAAAGTGGGGTGCCAGGGATATTCATCTTAAACCTAAGCGATTACTCAATAAAATCCCTGGTTGAGGATGAAACCAGGGCAATCTCACAACCAGCATGGTCTCCGAATGGGTCTGAAATCGCATATGTAAATAGCGATAACAGGATCTGGGTCATGGATGTAAAAGGAGAAAATCGGCACAGCCTGACCGTTGGAGGGGGAGATTACATGACCAATTCACCGGCATGGTCACCTGATGGATCTGTTGTGATCTATTCTAGATCGGTGCTTTCTGATACCACCGGTGCAACGGTTCTTATGGCAGTCCCATATACAGATACTGGTGCTATGCCTGTAGAAGTGCCTAACTCTCAATTAGTGGCTGATGTCAATTATTCTTTCGACGGATTCTGGTTGTTGTTTACAAGCTGGTTTTCTGGAAATCATGACATCTATATCATGCGAGCAAATGGGGTTGATCGGCATCCAATTTTACAGGACCAGGCCTATGATTTTGACCCCGTATGGCGACCAAACCCTGTTAAACCCCCATAGTCTCAGCAATGTACCTCTCTCTATTTGCACTACGGGCAATTTTCCCACTGCTGGTTTTAATTAACCAGCCTCTATTTACACATTTTACCCGGCGCAAAGCGATATCCGAACCACGCGTTACTCGTGAGCGAATCTCATCAGAGATTCGCTCGATCTCTGGTGAACTCTCAAAATCTACACCTTTCAGGTCAGGAATTTCCAAATCAACTTCAGCAATGATAACTACATCTTCAGTACCGGAGGTCTCATTGGGAATACCAAAAGCAGCTACTCGACCAGGATGGACTCCTTCAACCTCACTGGCAAGGCTTTCCAGATCTTGTGGGTATATATTTTTTCCGCCTACGATAATCAGGTCTTTTTTACGGCCAGTAATAAAAACCTCTCCGTCAGCGATATAACCCAGGTCACCCGTGAGATACCAACCATCATAGAATGCTTTTTTACTCAGGTCAGATCGGTTGTAATAACCAGTTAGCATACAGTCACTTGAAATAACAATTTCTCCGAGTTGACGTTCGATAACTTTCTCATGTTGCGGGTTCAAGATTTTAATTTGGGTGTTCTCAATTGGTCTGCCTGCTGAAACCATGCTTAATGTATCGACACTTCTGTTGGAGGGAATAGCTTTTCGATCAATTAATAGTTCTCGCTGGCCGATCTGATCGATTGTTACGGGTTCAGTAATACCGCCCTGGGATACTGCAAATACATTTTCTGCCATGGCATAGCATGTGGTCAGAGCTGAAGCATGTAAACCATACGATTTAAAGCGTTCTAAAAACATCTGATGACTTTTCCAATACATCGGTTCTGAACAATTACTTACTGCCCTCCACGTGGATAGATCAACACCTTCCATATCTCGAGGTCGTATCTTTTGAGCGCAAAAATTATAGGCAAAATTAGGTAACCAAGTGAGGGTGCCGTGGTAATTCGTGACTGCTTGTAATAGCTTGTGGGGGGCACGTACCCAATCAAATGGAGAAAGCAATACCAATGGAACATTGCATAATATGGGCAAAAGGAAGCCGGCTATCAATCCCATATCATGATAAAGGGGAAGCCAACTAACAATCACATCCGATGAATTGAGTTGGATGGCTCTTGAATAACTCTCAAGCTGGTTGAAGACTGCACGATGTGATAGGGCGACTCCTTTTTGTAAACCTGTCGTTCCCGAAGAATGCTGTAATAAGACGATATCATCCTCCAAGCGTTTGATTCCAGGTTCAAAAAATGAGGCGTTTAATTCTGGTGGAGGGTTAATTTGGTTTAAAACGAGCACTACTCTTACAGAACTGCCAGGTTTGATTGCTTGTTGTACTTCGCCAAGAAATTCGGGATAGGTTACTACAGCAGCAGGAGAGGTAATTTTAAAAAGGGCAATCAATGAGGTACGGTATTGTTCTACTGAGAGTTTTTCGGTTAAGAACGGCATGATAGATGGGATGCATCCGTGTAATATCGCTCCAAAGAAGGCATATAGCAAATCCTCACCATGTTGCAGGATGAGTATGACTACTTCTCCAGGTTGGATACCAGTATTCTTTAAAGCAATAGCATAACCAGCTGAACCTTGAACTAAGTTAGAATAGGTGATTACTCTCTCAGGTGCCTGGTTGAACAACAAACATACAGCGTTCGACTGAGGTGATTTGTTGGATATATCGAGTAACCTTCGCGCAAGCGTTCTCATAACCTAAGATTGCATACGAGATTGGATAAGTTCTGTTAGCTGGGCGAGAGTATCAAAGGTCTCACGATTCAATTCTGTGTCGTCGATCATCACATTAAAAGTTTTCTCGATAAATAAGGAAAGGTCAACCAGATTGAATGAATCAACCACTCCATTCGATATGAGGAGTTCTTCTGGTTTTATTTCACGATTTGGCTGTTTTAGGATCTGTGTAGCGATAAATGAGGATAATGTTTCCAAGATTTCTGCAGGCATATACTTCCTTATGTAATAGATGTTGAGTAAGTCTAGGGATTTTCAGTGAGACCTCGCCTGACAGCGTCCAGAGATTGAAGAGCTGTCAGGTTGCGTATAGACCATCCTGATTGCATGTTTGCTGGGTCATTGTAAAAATAATATCCCTCACTATGGGTCAGGTGAAACATGTCCACCTTACCTGAGGAATCGAATGAAATCAATCCATGATTGGGAAGGGGTTGGACGGCTAACCAAAAATTCCAAAGAGGGATATGATATTCATTGGCTAGCCTGGCAATGGTTTGGTTAATCAGATTATTACCTTCCAGGTTGTCAGCTTTGGTAGCGATGATGGGTACAATCCCCTGCTGAATAGTATATTCTATAATCTGGCGCATATAGGTTTCATAATTCTCAGGATGACCTGCCCACCACTCCTCCAGGCTGATGATTGCGATGCTGGGACGATGCAAACGGAACTCACATTCGATAGGATTTTCATTCGGGTTACATTGTTGTGGATCAGCGCGTATAGGAGAAAGAATCGCAGCGGCGTTAAAACCACCTTTCACTGACAAGCTGTCTCGAGAAAACGAACCTGAGTACCAATCAATTGTTTCCTGTAATGATATGTAGCTACCTAAATTGTAATATCCCGGCGAATCGAAATAGCTAAGGAAATACGTGGAAATACTCTGGCAATCTCCAATCTTCGAAAATGCATGGGGATCATTTCCCATTTCAAGACCACGCTGATAAATCGATCTTGCGTTTTGGCTTACAATCGGAATTACCGGCAGGGACATCCAATCATTTGGAGATGGGTCAGCCGATGATTTTAGTTGGATGGGTGAGGTAAAGTCTGATGCAGCAACCGGAGGCGTTGGTGTGGGGGTAAGCAATTCATTCTGCGAAGCTCGTGGAGTATTACCTGGGGTTTGAGTGGAAGGAAAGATCCCTGTATCTGGGGAAGCTGTCGGAGTAAGGATTGGTGGTTGCGGTTGAATACCAAGCGCGAGTGTTTGGGTTGAATTTTTACATGAACTAAGTAAGAAAAATATTACCAGAAATGATAAAACGGTAACAAGTGAATAGTGTTTAGAAAAGTCTGGGATCATATTTCTTCAAGGTGATGGCAGGGATAAAATTACTTTTTCAATCTGTAAGGCTAGCATCTGCGTACCTGCGGATGTCATATGAATGGCGCTATTGGTAAAATCTTCCGGTGGTACAAGATTCCATTCATCCAGGCATCGCCATTTTTGAGACTGGCAGGTATCTGCCATAAGAGTACGATATTGGTCATATGCCCAGTGCGGGTAAAAGAAATTATAACGGATATTGGAGTTTTCTCCATGGCTAAGATAAATCGGCTCATTGACATAAACCAAGGGAACATTTCCAGCCATATGACTCCCTGCAGATAAGACATCTAGTGATAAGCCATCTGGAGACAATACAGGGGGAAGCATATTGTTGAAAGTATCTTCTGGTGGGAGGTTTTCTTGAGGTGGATCGTACGATGCAGGATAATACTGGTCAATCCCGGTTGCTGCCCACATTACACCATAAAGTTGTAAGCGAAGTAGATCCGCCAGGGTACGCCTTTCCCCAATCAAAGTGGAATTCCAAAAATGCGGAGTTATCAACCGGGAGTCTTGAGGGTTAAGGTTAAGAGAATAGGTAGAAATAATCTTCTTGATAATAGAGGGATTATTCTGGATTATGGGAGAATCGAGCTGTTTTTCTCGTGGGAAGGATTCAAGGGTAACCAACCAGAAAACTAGATCGGGTTGATAATGCATGGCGTAATCTAGAATGATTAGATCTTTAGCCAATGAGAGGGTAGGATAACCAAGATTATAGGCACGTACAACCCTGCCATCCTCAAGCTTGAGGTCAGCAGAATTAATGTACGCAGAAAGGGTATTTTCAGGCTTTAGTAGATAGCCCCACACAGAAGAATCTCCAATCAGTAACACCCGATATTCGTTAAAGGGTTTTGGTGATGTTATTTCATGGGAAGCGAACATGGCTTCCAGGCTATATAAACTAAGGTTATAAGCTTGATCAGGAAGTTCCCCGTATGGCAAACGTACCCTACCAGGAAATATATGGTTATATGCAGATATATGACCTAAAATGGTTAACGGAGCAAGTGGAACAAAAAGCAGGTCAATTATGATGAAGAGCAGAAGACCTTTTAATATTACTCTCTTTAGAGAAGATTTATTTAGAGGTTTACTTTCAAACATAGTCATTCGTCATGCAAGGCCGAATAGTTTTAACAAAATATGCCAGGATTGTGCAGGCGTAGCTAAAACGAACCATACCCAACCCAGGCTTACATAGTTAAATGTCAGAAATATGCTTCCAAACCCCAAGAAGCGGTTTATAAGTGGATTTGGAGCTGCAATCGAAACATTCGAGCGAATCAAATCAGTCCAGCGATTATGAAAGAAAAGACCCAACCCATGCCAGGCGCCCCAAATGGCAAAGTTCCAGGTGATGCCGTGCCACAAACCGATCAAGGTAAAGGTACTCAACTGACCGATAAAAATAATGAGAGGCAATGGAATGTTGCGCGGGTTAGAACGTAAGGAGCGCGTTAGGGGATTAAAGAAATAGGCTCTGAACCATTGAGCCAGGGTGATATGCCAGCTATTCCAAAATAAGGTTAAATTTTGCTTACGATAGGGTCGCTCGAAATTTTCAGGAAGTTGGATCCCCAGGAGCTGACCCATGCCAATTGCAATATCCGTGTAACCTGAAAAATCAAAATATATGCGGAAGGCAAATGCATACAGCATAACCCACAACCAACCTGTGGTATTTACCTGACTGGAATTATTAGAATTCAGGGCAATCAGAGCTAGACCATCGGCCAGAACAAATTTATTAAAAATCCCTATGAATATACGTTTTCCACCCTGCAGTGAGGTTTCCGTGGAAGGTTGGAATGGTTGACGTAAATCTTGGATGAAACGTTGGACTCGATCGATAGGCCCTGCTGAATAGGCTGGGAAAAAAATGATGTATATTACATATTCCATCAGGGTAAGCTCGGGTAATTTTCCGGTCAACCTGTCTCGCAATGTATGCATCAAGCGGAATGCCACATAGGAAAAACCAAGCCACCGGATATCCAGCGCTGAAGCTAATTGCGTTGATTGAGAATTAATGGATAGCAGACTTTCACTGATTAATTTCGTTAATGGATCGAATTTTGTTACTACGAAAAGACCAATGATTAGAACCATCATGCCAGATATCCAAGCTGTCCGTTTGGTTATATATCTTACGGAGAAAAGGATAATTGCAGTGACTAAGATGATGGTCATTACGATCTGACCGATAGTGGGTGGCAAGGTTGGCGTCAGGCAACAGAATGGTCCTAAATAGCGGGTCAGACCAATAGCAAGGATTACAACAAAGATAATTACAAAGGAAAGCAGGTTTGTGCGTAATTCTGAAATACCCCTTGGTGTGGTAAAAACCCAGCAAAGGATTGTTAGAATAATACAGATAGTTGGCAACCAAAAATCAAGGTGACGGATTATTGAAGCTGGTTGTAGCCAATAGATTGCCAGGAGGCTTGAAACTAATAAAATCCAACTTCGCCAAAAGCCTCTGGCAAGCAAGCCGATTAAAAAAGATGCGATGATTACGATGAGAAGGGAGAAAATGGACACAAATTATTGGGTATCAGCAAAGATTCGATGCGAGGATTTGCCCCTTAAAAACCCTGATAAATCCATAATGGTGCCTGACTGGTAGTCATGATAATAATCGCGATCAAGATGAGACAAAATAGCAAAGCGTAAAGATTTTCGCGAGTAAATATACGACGGAGCATTCATTCCTCCTGCGATTAGCGATAACCACACATACGCCATTCGCCATCTTCTTGTCTGGCGATGTATGTACGCAAGGATAAATCTATCTGTTGTGCTTCACCGTTATAGTCTAAAGCGATGATGCCTGTACAGGAAATATAAGCTGCGCTAGAATCCTCACCAGTTTGTTTGCAAGCAAGATTTTCAACCTTTGATCCAACGGCAGTCAGGGAATCAATTTCTAATAGTGCATCCTGCTCCCATACAGCACAAGATAAGTTAACGATTTGTATCGAGTCCTTATTACTCAATGCATAAATATATGCCTCGATCGCTTGAGATGCAGCGCCTTTTTTGTTGTTGCATGCAGTTATTAACAGGAAACAGAGTGGCATCAGTAGAAAAATAGTAAAAAAGCGTGAATAATTTCTCAATGCAATCTCCTAAACCTCATAGGTAACGCAATTTTACCGGAATTCATGATAAATGTAACTTGTAAAATTAATTACTTTCATGGATAATGAAATCTATATTCAAATAGCAATGAAATGCAATAGAGAGTATGCAATTCTATTTATATTCAATAAGGAGAGATTATGACAGCGCAGATCATTGATGGAAAGGCAATTTCAGAGAAATTACTAACCCAGATTGCTGCGGATGTGGATGCTATGGTAAAGGATGGGTTACCACGACCTGGTTTAGCAGCAGTATTGGTGGGGGATAACCCGGCTTCACAGCAATATGTCAGGATGAAGCGTAAAACTTGTGAAAAAAATGGACTTGAATCATACGGATATGAGCTACCAAAAACTGCCACTCAAGCAGAAGTGGAAGGATTGGTTAAAGAGCTTAATGCGGACCCGAAAGTAAACGGTATTTTAGTTCAGTTACCCTTACCAGACCATCTTGACGATGAAAAGATTCTAAATTCAATCAGCCTCGAAAAAGATGTGGATGGATTTCATCCAATAAATATTGGACGCTTAGCACAAAAGGGGCGGGAGCCATTGTTTGTGCCCTGTACCCCAGATGGCTGTATTTACCTGATTGATCAAACTGGATTTCCACTGAAGGGTGCAAATGCAGTTGTGTTGGGGCGTTCAAACATTGTAGGTATGCCAGTTGCTTTATTGTTAGTCAAAAGAGACGCCACGGTAACGATTTGCCATTCACGCTCTAAGGATTTACCAAGCATATGCCGCGGAGCAAATGTATTAATTGCTGCAGTTGGTCGAGCTGAGATGGTAAAGGCGGATTGGATCAAACCAGGTGCGGTGGTCATTGATGTTGGCACCAATCGAGTAGATGACCCAACGACCGAAAAAGGGTACCGGCTCGCTGGTGATGTGGCGTTCAATGAAGCGAAAGAAGTAGCCGGGTGGATTTCTCCATATCCCGGTGGCGTCGGTCCGATGACGATCACCATGCTGTTGAGGAATACGGTTAGGGCAGCCAAGATACAAGCGGGTAAATTATGAGATTTCTCATATACGACTGCATTAAATTAGTTCCTGCAGTCGTTTTTTTTTAGATAAAGTTGTCTGACAATTGACATAAG
>JBAQFX010000097.1:0-2027 GCA_049287485.1 Anaerolineales bacterium | reverse complement strand
CACCCCATCTGCCTCCAGGGGCAGACAGTAACAAGTTGGTCACCACATCGCCGCCGCCGAGCTTGAGAAAAGCGCCGGTGAACATGGTAGCACCAAAGGCGATGAAAAAAGCCATGCAGGTGACCTTTATTGTCTGAAGAGTGGATTCTTTAAGGATTTGCCAGTTGAAGTGGCGGTAAGCGATACCCAGCAGCACTGCCGCCACACAACCGACGGCAGCAGCCTCGGTTGGGGCAGCAATACCGAAGAAGATGCTTCCCAGAACCGCCGTAATTAGAAATAACGGAGGCAATATTCCGGTCACCAGGATGTTGATCTTTTTTGACAGGGGTATCGCCCTTTCTTCGACTGGTATTGGCGGTGCCATCTCAGGCGAAAGCCAGCAACGGATTATCGTATAAATTAGATACAGACCAGCGAGGACAAGACCAGGAACAATGGCTCCTATTAAGAGCTTGCCTACTGAAATGCCTGCCATGGGTCCATAGAGTACCAACATCACGCTGGGCGGGATGAGAATGCCCAGTGACCCGGCCGCGCAGACAGTGCCACAGGCTAATTCCTTGCTGTATTTCCGCTTGATCATACTGGGAAGAGCGATCAGCGCCATCGTGATGACTGAGGCAGCGATGACACCTACGCAAGCTGCCAAAAGGACGCCCATCACGATGGTGGCTATCGCCAGACCACCCCTCAGTCCTCCAAACCACGTATAAAGGCCTCCGTAAAGTTTTTCGGCAGCTCCCGACTTTTCCACGATCACCCCCATAAATATAAACATAGGCACCGCTAACAGGACATAGTCGGTCACAAATGTCAGGAGCCTCATTCTGAATAGGTTGAATATCGGCTCACCCAGAGACAGATATCCGATAATTAATGCTACCCCACCGAGGACTGTGCCCAACGGGTAACCGAGAAAAATGCAAAAGAGGACCCCACCAAACATCAAAATGGTTATTAATTCAGGACTCATTTCTACCATGGCTCACTTCCTCCTTGGATCAGCGACATGACATCCTTGAGGAAGTTGGCTACTCCCTGCAAGAATAAGAGAGCAAAACCAAGTGCCACCACGATCTTAAAGGGCCATATGATCTGGAACCACACACTATCGGTCGCTGTCTCATGGACTGAGCAGGACCAGATAGCATGCTCAATAGATACTTTGGTAAGCATAAAGAACAAGGGGAAGAAGAAAATAACGGTAAAAACGATATCGATGATGAGCTTAATCTTTGTTGGAAACTTAGAGTAAATTAAATCAATATTCACATGGCCACGATGGTAAAGCACATAGGCAAAACCGATCATGATGATAGTAGCCCCAAGCATATAGCTGAGGGCAAATGACCATATGGTGGGTGCGTTAAAAACATACCTCATGAATACGTCATAGGCAATGCTAATGATCAATGGAACCAAAAGCCATCTCACTGCCTTACCTGACCATTCACTTAGCAAGCTTATGCCGTTGTATATTTTCTGAATCGTCTTCATATCAACCTGCCATTTATGAATTTAAATTCTCTTGATCACCTGTTGAAGTTTATCTATAAAGTCCTGCCTCGGCGGAGAGAAGATATCGATGACGGTGACACCTTTATCGGAAACATACGCTGCATGGTCTATGTTTGAAGGGAGCGTTACAACATCTCCTTTTTCCATATGGTGTACTTTACCATCGATTACTAAATCCAATGCTCCTTCTAAGATGACCATGAGTTGTTCCGATTCATGCTGATGGTTAGGCATGTAGCTATTGGGCTGCGCCGTTAAAAAACTGAGCATAATCCTTTCGCCGAATACGATGTGGCTTTGTATGCCTGGGACCAAATCTATCAGGGGAACGTTGCGATATTTAGTAATGCTCCTGTTGTACTCTTCAGGTGTCGCGTATGGCTCTTTTATTTTCATTTTTTAGGAATTCCTCCTTCTTTAATGTGTTCTGTTTGGTAATGAATACAACAGCACTCAAACAAATAAGCCATTCGGCAACCCTACCTAAGAGATAGGGCTGCCGAATC
>JBAQFX010000096.1:0-19395 GCA_049287485.1 Anaerolineales bacterium | reverse complement strand
TACTTGACATCGAACGAATGTTCTGGTATTATATATTTATAGAACAACTGTACTGATTAATAACTCGGAGGTGAAAGATGACACCCAGGCGACGCAGCTCAACCTTAACCGACCCTCAAAAAAAAGTGTTGAAGGTCATTGAAGAATACCAAAATACCAATGGCTTTCCCCCATCCATCCGCGATATCCAGGATATGGGAAGCTTTTCTTCAACCTCAGTGGTTAATTATTATCTTGAGCAGCTTGAAACAATGGGGCATATCAAGCGATCTGGGCGTGTCTCACGTGGCATACGGTTGATCCGTCCATTTTCTGAACTTACCCAAACTGCCGCCAAAACCGCCCAAAACGTGCGTGAGTCTCTACAGCAGGTTTTACGTATCCCGGTGATGGGTCGTATCTTCGCTAGTGAACCAGTTCCCGTCCCCTCCTCCGATTTTGCTTACCTCGATGCAGAATCAGTGGTCAGTGTAGCTCGCGATATGTTGCCAGCACGTGAAAAAGTCGATGAATTATTTGCCTTGGAAGTCAATGGCGATTCGATGATCGATGCTATGGTGAATGATGGTGATATTGTCATCATGAAACCCGCAAAGGATGTTCACAATGGGGATCTGGTAGCCATCTGGTTGCATGATAAAGATGAGACCACGCTCAAGTACTTCTTCCTGGAAGATGGGAAAGTTCGTTTGCAGCCTGCAAACCCGACCATGAAACCGATCTATATTGACGATCCAACCACGGTGGATATTCAAGGCAAAATTGTGATGATTATCCGCCCATGTGAGATGTCACTGTTATAAAGTCTTTCACACAATAAATAACATAGCTGAAACCTATTGTTTGGTTTCAGCTTTTTTATTTCATTCAATATCTGCCAACAGTAATAAATAATATATATGTAGTTAGTTAGGGTTTTCGCTAAAATTTGTATCGCACTATATCCCACACAACATCTGGTAGAATTCTCTGCATGCTTCAAAGTAGGAAGATTATGAGTATACCAATTTCGAAGCGCATCCTGGATTTATCGCTGGCTATACTAGGTATCCTTATATTATCACCCTTATTGTTGGTCATCAGTTTGGTTGTCTTGGTGAATTATGGCACTCCGATCATTTTCCGCCAGAAGCGTCCTGGCTATCGGGGAAAACCATTCATGATTTATAAATTTCGCTCGATGACCGAAGAGCTCGATGCACAGGATAATATGCTCCCAGATGAATTGCGCATTACGCGCCTGGGTCATCTTTTACGTTCATTCAGCCTCGATGAATTGCCAGAGCTGTTCAATGTTATCCGTGGGGAGATGAGTATTGTAGGTCCTCGTCCTTTACTTATGCGGTATCTGGAGCGTTATTCACCTGAACAGGCTCGCAGGCATGAGGTAATGCCTGGAATCACCGGCTGGGCACAAGTCAATGGTCGCAATGCACTTACCTGGGAAGAGAAATTTGATTTGGATGTGTGGTATGTCGATCATTGGTCAATTTGGCTAGATATTAAAATCATCTTTCTCTCTATTGTAAAAGTACTCCGCAGGGAAGGTATCAATCAACCCGGTCAAGCTACTGCAGAGGAGTTCATGGGTAATCATGATGCCAGGTCTGGGTGAGATTGCAGCACTTTTTACTGCCATGTGTTACTCAATCTCTTCCATATTTTTCACCACTGCAGGGCGAAAATTCGGCTCACTTATTTCTAATCGCCTCAGGCTCATTTTTGCTATAGTACTACTCGGCATTGCCCATTGGATTGTCTTTGGATATCCGCTGCCATTGAATGCTGGGCTTGAACGCTGGCTATGGTTGGGACTTTCAGGCATTGTCGGTTTAGCCATTGGGGACTTATTTCTTTTCCAGGCGTACATCTCGATCGGTCCTAGACTGGGATTATTGTTCCTGAGCTTATCACCAGCTGTAGTGTCCATCTTGGCCTGGTTCTTTCTAGGCGAGATTTTAAGCGCTGGTAAAGTCCTGGGGATTATTCTAACCTTGGCGGGTATTGCCTGGGTTGTATTGGAAAGCAATACGAATCATAGGACCTTTGTGAGTACTAACTCGAAACCACCAGCTAGACTGAGCATACAAGGAATCATGGCAGGAATGATTGCAGCTACAGGGCAAGCGATCGGGATAGTCCTCGCCAAAATTGGCTTGAAGGGTAATTTTTCACCACTATCAGGGAATGTGATCCGGATGACATCCGCTTTTTTAGCACTCTGGCTGGTAACGGTCATCCAAGGTGAGGTAATTTCCACTGTCCAGCGTGCGAATGATCAAAGATCAGGCTTACTATATCTCCTGGTTGGGGTCGTTGTCGGTCCACTGATCGGGGTTTCTTTATCATTATTTGCCATTCAAAACACAGATATTGGCATCGCCAGTACTCTCATCGCTTTACCTCCAATCTTTTTATTGCCAGTTGGTCATTTTATATTCAAAGAGCAAATATCCTGGAGATCAGTTGCAGGAACCGTCATTGCCATCGCCGGAGTCGGCATACTTTTTTGGTTATAAGCATATAATTATCATGAATATGGAAACAAACCTTACGCTGTACCGTGCAATGTATCGCATCCGCCGGTTTGAAGAAACTGTCTTGGATAATTTTTCGCGTGGTTCATTCTTCGGAACTACTCATACCTACCTGGGTCAGGAAGCCAATGCGGTCGGTGTCCTCGTGAATATGCGTGAAAATGATATTGTTTTCAGTAATCATCGTTGTCACGGCCACTTTCTAGCTTATGGAGGTGATCCGTATTTATTATTCGCAGAATTAATGGGCCGCGTAACGGGTGTCTGTGGAGGTAGGGGTGGTTCGCAACATCTTCATTGGCGCAACTTTTATTCGAATGGAGTTCTGGGAGGTACTATACCAATTGCTACTGGAATGGCATTAGCAGAAAAATATAAACAGTCTGGATCGATAGCCATTGCCTTCCTTGGTGATGGCGCTTTAGGAGAAGGCGTAATCTATGAGTCATTTAACATCGCTGCTTTGTGGAGAGCTCCAATATTATATGTACTCGAGAACAATCACATTGCCCAAACAACCTCTATAAAGACTGCCGTGGCAGGCGATATCCGTGGAAGGTTTAGCGCATTTGGAATCCCATCTCAGCAGCTCAACTCATCGGATGTCCTTGATATCATGCCAGTTGCCAATGAACTTATATCCAGGATTCGTCAGGAATTAAGTCCTTATGCTTTGATCCTAGATACACATCGTTTCGGTCCACACTCGAAGGGTGATGACACTCGCCCGGCAGATTTAATTACCAGGCTTCGTCAGGATTTCGATCCGCTGCAAATCCATGGTCAACGGTTGGTAGAAACGGAAAAAACCTCCCTTGAGGCTGAGGTAGATGATGAAATCAATATAGCTTTCCAGAAAGCTTCAAATGATCCATTCCCCATTTATTCAAATATTAAAAGTAAAATATAATGATCTCTATATTTTCCGATGCTAATCGAGCATTATCGATAATTATTTACGATGTTAGATGAAGCAATCAGGCTGATAATAGACCACATCAAGAAATAAAATAACTTTGATGTGAGGAATATTTATTCGGGAGGGAATATATGCGACGTTGGAATGGGTGGGGTGATGATGCAATTACCTACCCTATCCCCACATCTGCGATCTCGTTCTTAGATCGCTTGGTAGGTACTGGTAAGCGACCCAAGGATAGTGGTTTACAGGAGATATTACCCAATCTTCCTGAATCAAAGCTCCCCAAGCACGCCATGATCTCAACCGATACTCTCACTCGCTTGCTTCATTCACGTGGGCAAAGCTTCCCAGACTGGGTAAATCTACATTCCGGCCATATAAATTCATTTACGGATGGGGTAGCGTATCCTATATCCAACGAAAATGTGACCGAGCTGATCGATTTTGCACAACGAGCAGGCGTTCACCTCATTCCTTATGGCGGTGGCACCAGTGTGGTAGGGCATATTGATCCGATAAAAAGTAAATCTCCTGTTTTAACCGTTGATATGAGCCACATGAACCGCCTGATTGATCTTGATAAACAAAGCTTGTTGGCAACTTTTGGTGCCGGGATATGCGGACCAGATGTGGAAGCTCAATTACGCGCCCATGGTTTTACCCTTGGACACTTTCCTCAATCATTTGAATTTTCCACCTTGGGTGGTTGGGTAGCTACCCGCTCAAGCGGGCAGCAATCTCTGCTTTATGGTCGAATTGAAGGATTATTCTCCGGTGGAAGGTTAATCACTCCTCTTGGTGAGTTACTCTTACCCTCCTTCCCAGCTTCTGCTGCCGGACCAGACCTGCGAGAAATTGTGTTGGGGTCCGAAGGAAGGCTTGGCATCCTCACAGAAGCTTGTGTCCGCATCAGACCAATCCCTGAACATGAGGAGTTCCACGCTGTCTTTTTCCCCGATTTTCAGCATGGAGTCGATGCCGTTAAGCAGATACTTTCCACAGGTTTATCCCTTTGCATGTTGCGTTTAAGCACTGCTCACGAGACCACCACGACGCTTGCTCTTGCAGGACACGAAAATCTGATTGGAGCGCTGGAGCGCTTATTAGCCATCCGCGGTCTTGGTGAAGGAAAATGCATGCTCTTGCTTGGTTTTGCAGGGAAATCATCCCTTGTACGTACCAATCGAAGTGAGGCATTGAATATCACAGCAAAATTTGGTGGCGTGCATGTCGGAAAAACTTTTGGAGAACAATGGCATAAAAATCGCTTCCGGACACCATATCTGCGAAACACACTCTGGGAAATGGGTTATGGGGTGGATACGTTAGAGACAGCTACCGACTGGAGCAATACCTCCAGGATGATTGAGCAGATAGAAGCTGCAATTCAATCTTCCATGTCAACCTTTGGAGAAAGGGTTCACATTTTTACCCATCTTTCTCATGTCTATCCCTATGGATCATCGGTATATACAACCTACCTATTCAGGTTAGCTGCTGATCCTGAGCAGACACTTACCCGCTGGCAAGCTATGAAATCCACTGCTAGCCAGGCTATCATCAAGCTCGGTGGAACCATCAGTCACCAACATGGGGTGGGTATAGATCATTTACCATATATTGCCGTAGAAAAAGGGCCTTTAGGAATGGCAACCATTTCTGCACTGTGCCACCAATTTGACCCAAAATGTATCATGAATCCTGGCAAGCTTGTGGCATAGGCTCGATTTCAAATAAAAATAAAATTTTTTCGGAGTTTTGATCATGTGGGAGAATGGATGGCGGGATAGAATCTGGCAATCAATCAACCAGCCATGGGATATTTTAATCATTGGGGGTGGTATCACGGGTGCGGGCATCCTGCGCGAAGCTACTCGACTCGGGATGCATACTTTGCTTGTTGATCAAAGCGATTTTGCCTGGGGTTCTTCCAGCCGTTCCTCAAAACTTGTCCATGGCGGCCTCCGCTACCTCAAGGAGGGCAAGGTACTACTCACCCGTGATTCAGTTCACGAACGGAACCAACTATTACATGAAGGTCCCGGATTGATTGACCCATTAGGCTTTTTGCTCACCGTTTATAAAGGTGATTTTCCAGGCAGGTGGACATATACCATGGGTCTCACGGTGTATGACTTGCTTGCCTTACGCTGGGACCACGAATACTATTCTCCGCAAGATTTTCAGTTATTAGCCCCCCATATCAGCCAGAACGATTTGCAAGGGGGATTTCGCTTTGGTGATGCCCAAACGGATGATGCACGCTTGACCTTACGGGTAATTCGCGAGGCTGTTGCCGATGGAGCTACGGCGATTAATTATGTTAAAGCACAAAGATTACTTATTGAACAGCAGGATGTTAAAGGCGTTTTGCTTTCCGATATACTCGAGCACAAGCAAGCTGAAGTTTTTGCCCGCGTAGTAATCAATGCCACCGGTTCTTGGACAGATTTTTTGAGAAAAGAAATCGGTGGTTCCCCACATATTCGACCATTACGCGGGAGCCACCTGATTTTCCCAAGCTGGTGTCTACCAGTAGCCCAGGCAGTAAGTTTTTTGCATCCATTTGACCATCGCCCAGTTTTTATATTCCCATGGGAAAACGTAATCCTGGTTGGCACAACTGATGTAGATCATGGTCTCTCTCTAGAAGAGGAGCCAATGATTAGTCCTGACGAGGTCGCATATTTGATGGCTGCGGTCGAATCACAATTTCCATCCATGTCAATCAGTCTTGATGACGTCATCTCAACTTATTCTGGCGTCCGTCCAGTAATTGGTAGTGGCAAGCACGATCCCTCAGAAGAATCCCGTGACCATGTTATCTGGCAAGAAAATGGTCTATTCACCGTGACCGGAGGCAAACTAACGACCTTCCGATTGATTGCTCTGGATGTACTAAAAGCCATTCGCCATCGCTTACCTGAGATGCCAGAACCTAAGTCTGATATGCCCGTTCTCAGTCAAATCGATCAAAAATTGCCTGGATGCGATGATATTCGCGAAGCCTGTCGGCGTAGATTATTGGGTCGATATGGCTCGGACGCTCTTTTACTGGTAAAAGCTGCCCGCTCCGGTGAAATGGAAAATATCCCCGGTATAGAATACCTCTGGGCTGAGTTGCGATGGGCGGCACGATCCGAGGGTGTTTGTCACCTGGATGATCTTCTCCTTCGTCGGACTCGTTTAGGTCTCATTCTACCCAATGGAGCAGAATCCATCTTTCCGGTGGTTAAGCAGTTATGTTTTGACGAATTAAATTGGGATGATCAGCGGTGGCAAGAAGAGTTGTCTGCTTATCGTTCATTAGTTGCGAGAAGCTATAGTCTACCTCCTCGCCAATCTATACCAAACTGGAAAGTGCTTCTATCAGAAGCAAAGATCCGTAGGAAAGAACAAACGAAAGCACGACGCAACAAAATTCTACGTCGTACCAGCCAGATGACGGGGCTCATACTATTGGTATCGGCCATAATCGCCCTGCTATGGAGGCAATACAAACAATCCAAAGAGTCTTGAAACGCGATCACTCTTCTTAGCCTGAGTATATCGAGCGTAGAATTGTTAACCTCCCTGGTGATAATAAAAATCCCTGCGGAGTGGCATACCGCAGGGATGAAATATGCTATAGACTAATTTACCTGGGTGAACGTGTTTTTAATGTTCGTGAATAAATCGTCTCAAGCTCCGGATCAATCTCGGGGCCTCTTCGTTTCTTCTTCTTTCCTGCCAGGCTATTGACATTATCGACCCCTTTTCGACCCATTGCTTCTCGTAATGCCATTTCCATAGCCGTTGGCACGGGAGATTCTTTCACCTCTTCTTTTGGTTCAGCCTCTTTTTGCTGTTCTCGCTGCTGTTGTTCTTTCTTATCCTTTTGCTCAACAGTATTTTTAACGATTTCTTCAGGCTTTTCTTGTAAAGCTTTCATACTCAACTTGATTTGTTTTTTCTGTTTGATCACATCCAAAACTTTAACTTCAACTTCATCGCCTTCTTTGACTACATCACCCGGTGTGCGAATAAAATCATGAGTCATTTCACTGATATGAACAAGACCTGGTCGCTCAGCACCAATATCAATGAATGCGCCAAACTTCTCAAGGCGAATTACTTTACCGGTAACAACCATGTCCTTCTTGATTTCACCCCATTCCAACCCAAGTGGTTGGATCATGGTTAGCTCGATGCGCCCTTTTTTCGGAGATACACGTCTTACCCACACATCTACTTCGTCACCTGCATGAAGCACATCTTCCACCCTTTTTACTGGTGATTTTTGTAGTTGGGAGATATGCAAAATACCAGGAGTATCTATACCAATATCCACCAGTGCCCCTGCTAGTGTAGTTTTTACTACCCTTCCTTTAAAATACATCTTGTTTTTAATTTCTTTTATATTGCTCGGAGCACCTGTTGTCAAATTGGTATCCATAGCTAACTCTCCAAATGTACGATTTATATGCAAACTTGGATTATACCAAGCGCTTTGATAAAAGTCAAAATTTTTTGCTTTTCAGAAAAAGCTTACGGGGTTTCTAGCTTATATTCTCTGCAAGAAACCCCGTAATAGTAGCCGATTGAAAAGAATTTTTTATCTCAAGCCATCCGTGGGACTGGCGTCCCTCCATTTTTTGGCGTTGGTGGTGGAAATAGCGCTTCGAATTCTTCGCGTGATAAAGTTTCAACCTCCAATAATCTGTGTGCGATGGTATCTAGTACTTCACGGTACTGAACAAGTATTTTCTTCGCATTTTCATGAGCCTCATTAACCAGGGAACGTACTTCCTTATCAATTTGCTCTGCAACTGCTTCAGAATAGTCTCGCTGCTCGGAGATCTCTCGTCCCAGAAAGATCAGTTCTTCCTTCTGACCATATACCATAGGCCCCAGGTCGCTGCTCATTCCCAATCTGGTGACCATCGCTCGTGCCATCTTGGTGACGCGTTCCAAATCGTTTGAAGCACCGGATGTGATGTCATTAAAAACAATTTCCTCAGCAGCTCTTCCACCCATCAAGCCTATCATTTCTGCCATGAGTTTTTTCCGACCCATCAAAGTTCGATCTTCCTCTGGCAAAGCCAAGGTATAGCCACCCGCCATGCCTCTGGCTGTAATCGATACTTTGTGTACTGGATCGGCTTCGGGGACGGCATTCATCACGACGGCATGGCCTGCTTCATGATAAGCAACAATCCGTTTTTCTTCCTCACTGATCAGTCGGCTTTTACGTTCTGGTCCAGCTATTACTCGCTCAATCGCCTCTTCTAAATCCTCCTGCTCAATGGATTTCTTATTCCTTCGAGCAGCTAGGATCGCTCCTTCATTAACCAGGTTTTCCAGATCTGCGCCTACAAAACCAGGCGTTGAACGAGCTAATACACCCAAATCAGTGTTAGCTGACAGTGGTTTACCTTTAACATGCACCTTCAGGATTGCCTCTCGTCCTCTCATGTCAGGCCGATCAAGTACCACGCGTCGGTCAAACCGTCCTGGACGCAGTAAGGCTGGGTCAAGAATATCTGGGCGGTTCGTGGCCGCCATGATAATTACATTCGTATCCGTATCAAAACCATCCATTTCAACCAGCATTTGGTTCAAGGTCTGCTCACGTTCATCGTGGCTTCCACCTAATCCCGCACCGCGTTGCCGGCCTACTGCATCGATTTCATCTACGAACACGATGCATGGTGAATGTCGTTTTGCCTGGTCGAAGAGGTCACGGACTCGGCTGGCTCCCACACCAACAAACATTTCCACAAACTCAGAACCAGAAATTGAAAAGAATGGTACTCCCGCTTCCCCAGAAACGGCTTTGGCAAGCAATGTCTTCCCTGTTCCCGGAGGACCTACCAGCAACACCCCTTTGGGAATTCGTGCACCCAATGAGATAAATTTCTCTGGTTCACGTAGGAATTCCACCACTTCCTGTAACTCTTCTTTTGCTTCTTCGACCCCAGCAACATCACCAAAAGTTACTGAAGGTTGATCACCCGTGAACATCCGTGCGCGCGATTTACCAAAAGACATTGCTGCATTGTTACTGCCTTGTGCCTGGCGGAATACCCACCAGAAAATGCCACCCAGAATGATAAACGGAATGATATAACCCAATGACGAGAGTATCCCCACCCATGGGCTGGGTGGTTTATATTCGACACTGATATGAGTAGGTGAGAGCTGTTCAGCAGTCACCCCCAAATCTTTAAGTTGTTGCACTAATGTGGTTTCGGGTTCTTTATGCGCTATTCGTTCAATTGCCTGAGTGCCTGTACCATAGATAACTGTTAGTTTATCCTGCTCTTCAATGACACGCGTAACTTTGCCAGCTTGAATATCTGCAGCAACCTGGTTAATGGAAAGTGTTTCCTGTGTAGAGGAGCTTTGATTAAAGCTATAAAAAACCAGGATGATGATGGCTGCAAACAACAGCACATAAATAATCGTCGAGCGATTACGATTAGGGTTCACTTAAGCCTCCAAAATATATGCAAAAACCAACAAGAAACCTAACCTAAAAGTCAGGTCGACTTGAGGTCGATTGTGATTATACCAATCTCTTGTCTCGATAGGTAGTATTAAGATAATCTAAATCTATATTTCTAACGTCGCTCTAACAATTGTTGCGAGTCTTTACTATCCTATGGCTGAAAAATCAGTTCGGTATCGATTACTTCGTCGATACTTGATAACAAGTTCCTCCACCTCTCCACAAACATAGGAATTGGTGATTAGATATTTCTTCCCCAAATCCAACCCTCAATACGGCGCACCAATCTGAGCAATTGAGAACGAACAGCAACCCATACCCGGTAAGAAGTTGGATATATATGTCGATGTGGTAGGAATGGACCAGTCCAACGCACCAGGGCTGCTCCCCATGTCAGGCCGGCGCCAAAACCCACAAAGACAGTATTGTCGCCAGCTTGCAGTCGACCTTGCTGGATTGCTTCACAGGTAGCAATAGGAATGGATGCTGTGGAAGTGTTACCATAGCGTTCGATATTGATGAAGCATTTATCAATGGGGATTTCAAGCCCGCGCATCGCAGCTTCGATGATACGTATGTTTGCTTGGTGGGGAATCACCAATTGAACGTCTTCTATTTTTAACCCAGCAGAATCAACTGTTTCACGCGTCGCTTGAGCGATGACCCGAGTAGCAAATCGGAAGACCTCACGACCATTCATATGGATGGTATGCTGCTTGTTTAAGATCGTATCGGCACTGGCAGGCATAAAGCTACCTCCAGCGGGTAAAGAAAGCAAATCCTCGCCTGAACCATCTGAACGCATTACTGCGGACAAAACTCCTCCGGGTTCATCGCCAGCTTGTAAGATAAACGCCCCAGCTCCATCTCCAAATAGGATGCAGGTATCTCTATCTTCCCAGTTTACGAAGCGCGAGAGCGTCTCCGCACCGATTACTAGGGCATTTTGTATCGACCCACTGCGAATAGCCTGGGTTGCCATGTTTAATGCATATATAAACCCTGAACAAGCTGCCGACAAATCAAAAGCACCTGCATGTGATGCTCCAATCCGGTCCTGAACCAGACAGGCTGTAGCTGGGAATAGATGCTCAGGCGTGGATGTAGATACAATAATCAATTCAAGATCTGCGGGATTGAGGTTGGCCGCTCTGAGCGCATTCAGGGCAGCATCCTTTGCTAAAGATGCGGTCGTCTCTTCATCATTGACAATATGGCGTTGACGTATGCCTGTGCGAGATTGAATCCAGGCATCATTAGTATCAACCATTTTTTCAAGATCGGAATTGGTCAATACCCGTGATGGTACGGCCATTCCCCATCCGGTGATGTGGGCATATGGACTCATAATTAAGCCTCAGTAAATTGGCTCAAAATGATGCAAGCATTATGACCGCCAAAGCCAAACGAATTCGACATGATATTTTGAACACTAGCCCGCCGTGCGTAATTAGGAACATAATCGAGATCACATTCCGGGTCAGGTGTTTCATAGTTGATAGTTGGAGGCAAAATACCTTCCTGCAGCGTCTTTACACAAATCACAGCTTCAAGCGCCCCAGCTGCTCCCAATAGATGACCAGTCATGGATTTCGTTGAAGAAACTGGAATGTTATAAGCATGCGATCCAAAGACGGTTTTGATCGCAGCAGTTTCACTCTTATCATTGAGCTGCGTACTGGTGCCATGAGCATTGATATATCCAATATCACTTGCTGAAAGACCAGCGTTATCAAGAGCAGTCTGCATGCATAGTGCTGCGCCTTCACCATTCACAGCAGGTGCAGATATGTGAAATGCATCATTTGAGGCCCCATATCCTTTGATTTCACCCATAATCTGCGCGCCGCGTGCCCGGGCATATTCCAAAGATTCTAAGACCAGGCTTGCTGCTCCCTCACCCATGACAAAACCATCCCGTCCCATGTCAAATGGTCGAGATGCTTTTTCGGGTTCATCATTGCGAATGGATAGTGCCTTCATTACACCTAAGCCTGCCATGGCAATTGGGACGATTACTGATTCAGCCCCACCCGTGATAATAACATCCGCGCTGCCACGGCGGATCGCCTCAGCCGCTTCACCAATAGCATTCGTCCCACTGGCACAGGCTGATACCACAGCCATATTTGGGCCTCGCACTCCTAATTGGATCGCCACCATCCCTGCTGCAGCGTCGGGTAACATCATCGGTACCAAAAATGGACTGACCCGGTCAGGACCACGCTGAAAAAATAAAACCATCTGTTCAAAAAGCGTATTCATGCCCCCGATGCCAGTCCCAAGTATCACACCAATGCGATCTCGATTTGAATCATTGATCTCAAGTTTTGCTTGTTCCACTGCCTGTAAGGTGGCTGCCAGGGCGAATTGAACAAATCGATCCATCCGGCGTGCTTCCCGTATACCAAATAGCGCCACTGCATCGAAATCCTTTACCTCTGCACCAATCTTTACCTCAAACTGACTTGTATCATAATGTGTAATATGCCCTACCCCCGATTTACCCGCCAGGATACTGCTCCAAAGATTGTTTATATCATTTCCTAACGGGGAGATACACCCAATACCCGTAATCACAACACGTTTTCGCATTGAAGCCTCCTGTGGTGATTCTGAAGAGCTCATCTCACCATTGATTGACCTTTGGAAATTAGAACACCGCCTCCAAAGTTTGGAGGCGAATGACAAAGTATACCAGAATAAGATTAATTCACAGGTCGGAAGGACTTGTAGATCTGTTGTATATGTAAAATATCATGTCCAGCAATGATATTCACCAATTCCGTAAGATTTGTGGGACCAAAAATTGCATGTCTGGCACGACGATCCCACCCCTCCGTAGGTAGATTTTCCAACAATCTGAGCAACTCAAGACGCGCCCGGGTAAAATCGCCTAATGCCTGCAATCCATCCTGCAAACAGTACTGGCGAATGTCTGCCCAAGGGTCAGTATCTTGCCCAGGCAGAAATGGATTTCGCTCATCAATAACTTTCTGTAAACGCGGCACGTTGACTTCTACATCCACATCCCTCAGGTGACATAGTACTTCACTTGGGCTCCACTCTTGTGGCGCAGGCCGTTGGGTTAAATCCAGACTATCCTTTCGGCACAAACTAGATAGAGCAGCTGGAGTTGATCTTAATACCGCCAGCAATGCATTTGGGGTGATGAAGTTAGTTGCGAGCGGTACAGGTATTGCAGTATCCAGCCATGGGATTATCTCGGTTAATCCGCCATGCGGAGGAATGTCACCCTGCCCATTCCACGTGTAAACTCCATCATTAGTCGTCCAGAATACTGGCAAGCCTAATTGCCGTGCTGCGCCAATATCCGATTCAACGTCATTTCCAATCATGACGACTGGGATTTTGGGCCAACCCAGCTGTGCCAAAAATTCAGCGAAGTACGCTGGATTGGGCTTGGCAAAGTGGAAAGTTTCATAAGATGGGACCAGCGTAAAAGGCCACTGGTTATCAGGTAAACCTGCCCAGTTTAAACGTTGCCTGATCGCGGTTAACGGAAAAAGTGGGTTTGTAGCGATGGCTACCTCGTCTCCACGATCCAACAATCGCTGCACAACTTGCACCGCTTCAGGTCTGTATTGGGTCAACCCTTGTAGTTTAGGAAAATCCTCTGCATAAAAAGCATCTATGATCCCTTGAACTTCCTGGCGAACCAAATGAAGGGGAGGGTAAAATGCAGCATCAAATTTTTCTTCTAGTGTCTGATCGGGACTTGGGTTTTCCACCATTTGCCGGGTAGCAGACATCAGGGTTTTAACTAACACGGTTGGGTCAGCTACTTCTGCCATGCGTTGTGCCAGCGCCTGTAGGTAAGCCGGGACAAATGTATTCATTTCATTGCCAAGCAATGTATCGTCCAGGTCAAACAGCAGGATTGTCACTGGAGCCTTCTTCAAATTCAGGCGGTAATGTATGGCATTCTCCGCAACCAATGTGTGGATCAAAACCTGAACGTTCCGTCTTCTTACAAAAAGTTTGAACTCGCACTTCATGCTTGCCAAATGGAAGCTTGCGTACCAGTTTTGGAATTAAAACCATATATGGACAGGTATTAGCTAGCTGGATGCCTGGAACCGGACATGTAAAACATAATTCTCGTTTCCATGGCAGTGGTGGTGTAGCCGACTCTAACAGACGACATTCTTCTTCAGAACGGCCACGGAAATAGTTTCCGTAAAAATAACTGCATTCCTTGCCAGCAGGTGTACGCATGGTACAGTTGTCTTCCGCTACTATACTCTGGTTACATAGCTTCCGGTGCGTGTATCGATGCGGATTCGATCACCCACATTTACAAATGCAGGAACCTGAACCTCAAGACCAGTATTCGTCTTTACCTTTTTATTTACACCGGTAGCTGTATCCCCACGCACAGCCACATCTGCCTCGACGATATCCATATCAACCGTGATCGGTAGCTCAATGTCGATAGGCTCACCCTGATAAAAAGTTAATTTGATTTCCATATTCTCAGTCAGGTAGTTAGCATTATCTCCCAGCGCATTCTTGGATAATGCGGGTTGCTCAAAGGTATCCATGTCCATAAAATGGTAGAGTTCACCATCGTTATACAAGTATTGTACAGTATGGAAATCCAATCTGGCATCCTGAACGCGCTCACCACTTTGGAATGTTTTTTCTAAGGTCGTCCCACTTCGCAGGTCTACCGCTTTGATTCTAATAGTGGCATTACCACGGCCGGGTTTATTGTGGTGGTAATCCAGTACTTTATACAGCTTCCCATCGAATTCGAAAGTCACCCCTTTTCGTAGCTCATTCACATCAATCATTTAATTGCCTCATTATGTTTAAGTTTTTAACATTGGGATTATAGTGTAGGCTCACTTCTCTGGCAAGGTCCCGATACACATAAACTCTACATTACCAGGGCTTCAATCATGGTGAAAATTCATTTTGTGGTAAACTTCAATGAATCCATATCCATCCAGGAGGCAACTTTGAATACGCCATCCAAACGGCTCGCTTATATTGAAGATGAAGCAGAGATGATCGACTTGGTACGCTTGATCCTCTCCCGGCGTGGTTACACTGTCTTAGGTGCGAATGGTGGACGTGAAGGTTTGGAATTGATCCGCAATGAGATACCTGACCTGGTTTTATTGGATTTAATGATGCCTGATATGGATGGGTGGGATGTATACCACCAGCTGAAGTCTGAAGTGCCAACGCGCGATATTCCTGTAATTGTGATTACTGCGAAAGCTCAAAACATCGATAAGATACTCGGGTTACACATTGCTAAGGTGGATGACTACATTTCTAAACCTTTCAGTCCACAAGAATTGCTAGAGAGGGTTGAGCAGGTCTTATCCAGACCAGCCAAAACCGTAGATAAGGAAATTTGATCCCACCTGGCGGTAATAGTCGCCTTTTTCGACCTATGATCACTCTGTCTAATCAAAGGATGGGGGACAGATACCGATGAAATATCTTCAAATCGTTAACCAGACCCATCTTGCATCTAGACCCATTCTGGCAAAGGTTTGCCAGTCTTTCTTTTGCCAATTACGCGGTCTGATGTTTACCAAAAGCTTGCCTGAGGATTATGGTCTGTTATTGGTGCAAAGCTCTGATAGTCGCATGAATTCCTCGATTCACATGATGTTTATGTGGATTGATTTAGCAGTCATCTGGATTAATAGCGATCTTCGCGTGGTTGACACTGTATTGGCCCGCCGTTGGAAAATGGCCTATCTACCAAAAGAACCAGCCAAATACGTCTTGGAAACCGGGGTGTCCAAATTGGACGATTTCAAGATTGGTGATATCGTTCGATTCGACGAGGCAATAAGTGCATAATTTTTGGTTAAAAGCCTTAATAATTTTTATCATATCCACTTTATTGTTGCCATTCGAGAGTGTAAGCGCTCAAAGTACACTTCCTCCTGGGCCTGTCTATATAGTCCAGGAAGGTGATTACCTGTGGGATATCGCCTATCGATTTCATGTATCTCAAGCGGACCTGGAAAATGCCAATGGGATTGTAGATCCCAATCAAATTACTATCGGACAACAACTGGTAATTCCCGGATTAGAAGATATCCAAGGGATCCTGACAACAGAAGATATTTCATATGGTGAAACCTTACATAGCCTGAGCCTGCGCTATCATCTTTCCATGGATATGCTCAAGCGCCTCAATCACCTTACTAGTCCAAATGAATTATACGCAGGTTACTCACTCGTCATTCTACAAAATAACGACCCCCCTTCTATGGGTAAACGCATCACCCTAAGCACTGGCCAATCTCTGCTTGAGCTGGCTATTTTGAATGATACCGATCCATGGACTATCCTGGCAAAAAACCAGGCCGACAATTCTACTTCCTTACTTCCGGATGACATCATTCGAGCCCCGGGTGAGAATGATACCGGACCTGGAGCGTTATCACCTGTCATCTCATCTGTTAACATTTCTGGCCTTATCCAGGGCAAGACAGCAGAGTTACAAATCAACGGGACTGAGGGTATATCCATAACAGGATCATTAATGGATCACACCCTAAACTTTTTTACCAGTGTAGATGGTAATTACTATACCTTGCAGGGTGTGCATGCCATGGCACAGCCAGGCCTATATTCACTAAATCTCAATGGTAACAATTCCACTGATGATTCGTTTAATTTTTCACAAATGGTATTGATTGCTTCAGGTAATTATTCTTCCGAACTAATAAATAATGTGGATCCATTAACACTTGATCCAAAAATAACTGTACCCGAAGATCAATTATGGTTACAGTTGTCATCCCCAGTAAATCCTGAAAAATATTGGGCAGGTTTATTTTCTTCCCCTGTGGATCCTGCCTATATTAATTGCTATACATCATGGTATGGAACCCGCCGCTCTTATAATGGTAGTGCATTTGATTATGTGCATACTGGTCAGGATTTTTGTGGGCAAATCGGTAATCCAATTTATGCTGCTGCCTCTGGCATTGTGGTTTTTGCCGGGCCATTAACCGTGCGAGGAAATGCTACCATGATCGACCACGGACATGGTGTTTTTTCAGCGTACATGCACCAATCCGAGATTCTGGTTAATATTGGTGATAAGGTTGAACAAGGTCAATTAATCGGTCGGGTGGGTAATACTGGCCGGGTGGAAGGCCCACATCTGCATTTTGAGGTTTTGGTCGGAGGGGTTCAAGTAGACCCACTTGAATGGCTAAATCAAGCTTTTCCCTAAAGCAGCTTCATCACGAAGTAACTTTTTTTCTCAATCGTCTCCAGATTCTGGTCCCTCAAACTCTATATTATCAAAATCTCCCCGATAATAAGCATCTAAAATTTGATGTGCTTGCTCTACCTCGCTTGTTGGAACTAATATCTCGACCGTTCCCAAGGTGCCTACAGCCACAGCATATGCATGTGCGGCCCCCTCCTGGTTTAACCATACCGTGATCCCCTGAGCTTCAAGCAGGCCCTTCAACAGTTCTCCTTGTAATTGACCTTGCACTTTATCTACCAAAATCCATTCTTCTTCAGCCATATCAATACTCCATCGGTTCTAGGAAACACCCATCTTTTCTTTATCAATCTGGAATTCCCCTCCTAGTTACTTTATTATATCCCTTCAGTACAGATCAGATTATGATTAAATATTCATATGAACAGTTCGGAATTATTAATTCATCGAGTATAATACCCAAGCACAGTATATTGTGTAAAGGGCGTCGATCGCGCAATGATTAGACGCGCCAAAATCATGTTAATACCTGATGAATAGGGGCGTGGAATTTACAGCGCATCCAATTGGAGGGGTTGACGTATTAAGGTAATCGGATAAATGACAAGTCTGGCACCACCATCACTACGTGAAGATTATTGGGAGACATTTGAACTTAAAGATGAAGATCGTGAATTCATTTATAACTATCTCCTGGAAATCGAAACGCCATTAACCTCACCTGAATTGCTCTCGGCATTGGTGAATGAGCGCATTCATCAGGAAAAACTAGCGATTGAGAAACAACGAACTTCTGGGGGGGAAATTTATATCCCCGCTAAAACCTATCAAGTTAACCAGGATCTTGTTTTTCCATATTTTGGCTGGCAACATGCTCGGGTTATTGGCACTCGCACTGGGCAAAACCCAGACCTTGGTAATTTTCAGGTCATCCAGGTGAAGTTCGATAATCAGGAAACAAAGGAATTTGCAGCAAATATTGAGGACCATATTCTAAACCAGCCCCAGGAAATATCAATATCAGAATTGTCCCTCAATGCCGATGCTGTGCTAGAGAATTACGGCGATAAATTACTTCAAATCATAGAAGCTGATTTAACTAAAAATCAAGAATTTGTTCGCATCGCGGGAAAATGGTTCCCGCGTACATTATTAGTTGATATCAATGTAGGTCATCTAAATTTAGCTGAAGCAATTTTAGATATGGCGGGTGGGGGACCTCTTCCCACGAAAGCTTTACTTGAACAGGTTGGATTATCAACGAATACGAATTCCAAATTGGTGGAATTTTCTCTCGATCATGCTTTCCAGGAAGATCCCCGTTTTGATGAAGTTGGTCCTGCTGGAGAAGTTCTTTGGTTCCTCAATCGTCTGGAACCTGAAAATGTCTTACAGGTGCCAGTATATCTGCGCTATCAAGAGCTTGAATATGACCGATCTTTGTTAACGGATCAGATGCTAGAACTTGAGCGCAAATTGGACGATGAACTTTCACCTATCAGTGTTAAATATCCCACTCCGAATGAAGTCCAGCTAACCCTGACCTATCCTCATTGGCGAGCTGGCACTCTGCCAATTACCCCCAGGATCAACCACCTTTTCCCCACTGCCTATGAAGCACCACGCATCCGCTTTACACTTGTCGATGGTACCACGAATGAGAAATTTCCGGGTTGGGTCGTACGGAAAAACCGCTACGTCTATGGTCTTCAGGAATGGTACAAAACACATGGATTAATGCCCGGAAGCCTGGTATTAGTTAAAAAAGGGAAAAATCCTGGAGAAGTTGTCGTCCGATGTGATTCGCAACGTGGCTCACGCGAGTGGGTTCGCACAGTCCTAGTCGGATCGGACGGTGGAATAGTCTTTGCGATGCTCAAGCAAATCGTCACTGCCTCCTACGATGAACGCATGGCGATAGCAATCCCCGATCCAGAAGCCCTCGATGTCGCCTGGAAACAAATTCAAAAAGAACGTATTCCATTTGAAAAAATTGTGGTTAATATTGTACGCGATTTAGCGAAATTGAATCCACAAAGTCATGTCCATGCCAGCGAACTTTATGCCTCAGTAAATATTATTCGTCGGTGCCCTCCAGGTCCTATTCTTGCCTTATTAGCCTCCAGACCCTGGTTTATCCATGTTGGCGATTTACACTACCGCTTCGATGATTCGGAGAAGACATAAATGCCCCCCTTACCAGATGTGA
>JBAQFX010000095.1:0-5890 GCA_049287485.1 Anaerolineales bacterium | reverse complement strand
TATCATCGGTGGCTAATCTCTGTCAGCTGCAAGTGGGGTTAGCCTGCAGATTTCTTTATACGCAAAACCTAATCTCTATCATTACTCACAACGACTCTAAAAAACTTGTCACTGCTCGGAGCAACGGCGACACTTCCCTGGTATCCAATCCTAGATCATGTCCGGCTGTCTCAATAAATACATGCATTGCATTTGGCAAAATTGATTGAACATGCTTGACCATTTCATTCGTCATCATGCCCCCCAGTGCAGGATTAGCTTGCAATAGAAGTACCGGGCACGATATCCGCTCAAGCAGCTTTTCCACATCAAATCCTTCTAAGAACTCTCTAGCCCGCCCTTCTGCATGGTATTCTAATACGCCAGGATCCATCTGGCTCAGCGTGATTGCCCACTGTTGAATGTGAAAGGCATCTACACCTGAACTATCTCCATACCGTATTTGAGTGTCTTGTCCTGGAGCTTGAATGGGAATATCGGCTATCTGCTTGGTGAGCTTTGTAATTGAAAGATCCATTCCAGCAAGATGGCGTAAAACAGAGAACCAGTATTTGAACTCTTCACTGGTCATCCACTCTACAAGCCAATCCATGTCAAGCGGAAAATCACCGACGACAAAGGCCTTTACCAACTCAGGACGTTGCGCAGCTACCCAAAGTGCAACCGCACCACCTGTTGATTCACCTAATAGTATTGCTGGTTCATCAAGCTGCTGCTGAAGGAATTTCCCCACATCTGCAACATAATATTTAGATAGATATTGGCCTGGAACTCGCCCTGATTTTCCCTGACCTCGATAATCTAAAGCGTAAGTATGTCATTGTTGTGACATGGTTGGCAGGATGGGTAAAAATTCTTGCCAGCGACTGGGTAGACCAGGTAATAGAACCAACGGAGGCCCCGACTGTGAACCTTCTGCATAATTTATTTCTACAGTTCCCGTATAGAATGAACTTTCTTTAAACATTTGCATCTTCTCCTTTTCTGCGGGTCCAACGGTTTGACTCAGCAGTAGTGGTGGGGGGCAATATTCGCTCATACCGCGCCATATCTTGCAAAATGCACCTGAGCGAGTGACGAACCTTGTATTCGCTGGAGCAGGGGTTGAACGGCGCAGAGGCCTGGGCACTTTCGTGTCTTATGATTGATATGGAGCGTTCTGTCCATTGCCTAGACTTCACTAGATCCGTTGGATGCCTACACAAGATCTTCAGGGACAGATGGGATCTTCGCTGCAGCCGCAACCTGGGATAACTGACAGATACACCATTAGGTAATTACCCGGCCCGAGCTTGAGCACTGTCGGGAACGAGAGTTCGCAGCTTTCCAATCCGGTGGTCGAGTCCACCTGCAACCTGTATCCTGGTTCCTCCGTCCAAGTCGTCCATGGTGCCGCGACGGAGTAATATGATTTGATGCCAATCGGGGTGCTTACATAAGCCCGGTATTCCCCTGGCTTCTCCGTGGCAGCAATCTCGTGTATTGCATAAGTAGTCATTGGGAATGATCCAAGCGTATTGAAAGTGTTTCCACCGTCTGTTGACATGGCATATCCTATCGGCCCACCTGTGATGATTTGCCAATTTGAATCATTGAACCGGTAGTTCTCGGGATCGAGGATGTCATCGTACCTCAAGCCCTCGAACGAATATGTGAAACCTCCGTCTATAGAGTGGAAGGAGTAGGCACCGTTTCGTGTCGAACCGTCCCCTGGCCGAAACATCGTCGCGAACATGCGGAGTGTGCCGTCTGGCAGGGGGACAACATTGGGATCAACAATTGAAAAGCCGAACCCTTCGGTTGTGGGTACGTTGATGAATCTCACGTTCTTGTAGACCCAGCTACCGGGAGCCCCCTGCTTATCGGAGACCACCACGGTGACAGCGCTCCTCTCCGTCTGCGTACCATCGTAGGGCCTGCATCCGTCAACGAAGTAAACGAGGATTCTTCCACTCGGGAGCACGACTCCGTCAGGGACACCGACCCGATCGACCAGGATACCGTCATTGGGCTTCTGCGGGCGTTGAAAGTCGAAACCGTTGGTGGAATACGCGATGAGGGCACGGCCCCGTCCCGGTGTAGTTGTTTGTCCTGACGGCGCGCCTACGCAAGGTGTGAAGTCACTACTGAGACCCTGATTGAGTGGAGGCGGCAAGGTGGGAGATGGCTGTGAAAACGTGGGAGGCGAGGCGGGTGTTGTTGTCGCGGTGCACCCCGCTAGAAACACGACGACCAAGATCACACCCAATAACTTCTGTTGTAATTTCAGCCAGTTCATTTTATGCTCCATTCAACACACTGGATTTCATCCGCTCAACTGGGTGGTTAGCTGTGATTTAGTGGCTCAACAAGTCATGGACCGATGCAGCTAACGGTTGACGTTAGTGGCGGTGGGACGGGCATGGGTTCTGTTTGGGAACAGAAAAAAACTCGAAGCCGGAAAAATGTTTGAAAATGCAGCGCAATCCCCACCGCTCAATGCACGATGTGTTTGGCAGCGCTTTTCTTCTTTTCTCTACGAATAATTTCTAATTACTGAATTTTACTTTGTGTTGGGAAATCCCAAAGAGCATTCCATTCTCAAATATTTCTGTTCTTTCACTTTTTTCAATATTTTAGAGAAGCTTACTCTACGGTTGATTTAGTTATCTTACAGACCTTCCATCAATTTGTCAAAGTCTTCGATTGATACTGCTGGTGCGGTTATAAATGAAATACCTAGCATCTTTGACAATGCTACAGAGGTCTTCATCGCTTGTTCTGAATTGGGGAGTTCTACGATGAGGACCAGGTCAGTTTTTCCGAGCAGAGAATAACCCGATTTTATTTCTCCACCATTCTTCTTGATCAACTGTTTTGCTTGCTCGGTGCGTTTTGCGCTGATTTGCTTGATCGAATCTTGCGAATATTTTCCAAACATAATATAAGTAGCCATACTAAGACCTCCTTAACTTCAGCAGATGTTTACCGACCATAATCCAAAAGTACTCTTTGAGATTTCTCTTTATGATATGACACTACTCTCTTCAAATCTTGCGTCGCCCAACGATTTGCATATGCGGTGGAACTCCTATGTATTATCGCGCTAATTCTGGGAATACGCGAACTATTTGCAAGCAGCGGAGCCGCTGTCCTCTTGCACTCGATTTTATCGTACGCCTTGGTTCAGATCACCACTGCTTGCGGCCACGGCTCCTGACGTGCCCGGGTCCATAGAGTGTTAACATAATTCAATGCGAAGTAGTTCTGCGCAAGGTGAAGCCAGAAAGCGCCCGACTCAGTGAGTTCAAGATATCCGCCATTGTGAACCGCAAACCCTGCCTGTTCCACGACTCTCAACCACTGGTGAGCCTTGGGAGCGTCGTTACCAAGAGCTGCATCGAGGTCGACCAGTGGAATTCGCGTGTCGTAAAAGCGCCAGTACAGCCACCACCAGCCAGACATCTCACCAGCAAACGGCATGCGCAGGGCGATCGTAGTGCGCCCGTTGCACGTTGTGTCGATCCAACTGTTGAGATCGAATGTGTTAAGCACAAACCCGTCAGGCAGATGCGATCCAGCGCTGGGACCGATCCCTATGTAGCCATCCCTAGTGACCGAGGAATATCGCGGCACGGCGTCGCACTTGAAGCTCCACACCGAAACGCGCTCAAAGTTGTGTTCAGAGCACCACCTGTTAATGGCCCGGTAATGCGCATGACGCATTTGCAGATTTGGCATGCGTACCGCCGTCAGGCGCAGGTATTTACCGACCGTGGTGTATGGGAAAGTGAATAGCGGGTAAGTTGTGATCTGGTCCGCGCCGAGCTGCGCGGCTCGGGCTAGATCTGCAACCACGTCAGTTGCAGTCTGGTGCGGCAGGGCAAACAAGAAATCCGCATTGACTGAGGCAAAGTTACTCCCCGCAAGCAATGCCAGGGCACGCTCTGCAACGATGGGCTTGTAGTCACGTCCAATTATGGCAAGGATCTCGGGCTGGAATGATTCCACGCCAAGTGATACAAGCTTAACACCCATATCATGTAACCGCTGTACGGTCTCCTCATCCACATCAGCGGGGTTGGTCTCGATGCAGATGTCGCCTGTCAGGCGGAACTGTTCACGTATACACATCAGCACACAGGCGACGCTATCCAGCGCCAGTGTCGGTGTGCCTCCGCCGATGTAGACACTCGTTATCTCGGCCGGTCCAACTGCATTGGCCCACCAGTCCACCTCGGCGATTGCAGCCAGGGTGAAGGGTTCCACGAGTGACTCGCGATAACGGACTTTGGTGTAGGGACAATAGGGACAAAAATGCCGACAGAAGGGCACATGCAAATAAAGCGAAGTGCGCTCAATGTGCGGCGGCGTCCAGTCCTTTGAGGGCCGCACGAAAACCCAGCGTTGTTCGGGCCCTACAAGGTAGCGGCGAATAGAACGTGTGATTAGGCGTGATAGCCGATATCCCGGGCCGTTCACCAGTACCTCGTTATGCCGAGCAGCGCGCTCAGACGCATGCGTTGAAACTCCGTGAGCTCGATGCATGCCGCATAGCCACAGTCCGTGCATACCGCGTCGGAGGCACGACAGCATATCGGCTCGCCATCAACGTCTATAATGCATGCTATTGGCGGGCGCCTTGGCCATTCACCAAACTTGAGCGCCAGCAGGCCGGCTCGTGAGTTGAGAATCGGCAGCCCGGTTCGGCTGCAGTCGAGGAGCTGGTCAACAATCGGCGCGCGCTCCTCATGTGTTAGGAATAGCTCATCGCGCCCGTAGTAAGGCGTGTGGAAGTAGAACATGACACCGATGATGGGGAATTTCGTTTCATCCACCCATTGGAGGAACGGCTCGACACCCTCTGCGGTGTAGCGGTCAATTACGTAGATGACGGCGATCTTAGGGTGCAAACTCGTGCGAACGGTATGTTCGACCTGGTGAAAGTGATTACTGCGCCGCATATCAAAGGTGCCAGGTAACCCATCCATACTGACCCAGACGAGATCAGCCGAGGTTTCGAGTCCAAGCAGGTCGTTGGTATAAACATGCACATGGAAGAAACCAATCCGTTTCGCCTCAGCAACCGTGTCCTTGTGTGTGTTCTGCGTCGCGCCACAACATGGGTTCCCCGCCGCTGAAGTACAGCTCGCGGAACCCTCGGTTCCACGCATCCTCCATTGCGGTGACAATTTGTTCCCAGGTCATATTGGGACGACCAGTATTGGAGACGTGACAGCCGCGGCAGGCAAGGTTGCAACGGTCCGTCACCGCTACGCCATAGATTAGCGGTTCCGCGCGTTGCAGCACCACAAAGCGCCATACGAACGAGGCGTAGAAGCAGAGCCGATCCCAAGGGGTTCTTCTAAACCTATGGATTTCTTCTCGCGCCTCGTCTTTGGTAAGGTATTGTGGTTTCAGTACATCAGGCATGGATACCTCAGTTACTTTATCGCGTCGGGCTTACGGAGACGTTGGAGCCACCGTTCAGTTTACTCGATACGAAGCGTCCGAGCGAAATATTATATACACGTAACCTTTCTATATATAAAGTCAAACTGGTTTATATCCGAATTCACACTTGACCTAAAAGCCGTTTTCGCACCAATGCGATACAATCGTATTTTTTATACCAAGGTAAGGATGTGCACCCATTATTATTGTTTGAACCCGTATAAGGCATCAAGATGGTACTACCCAATGCTGATTTAAGGATACATAAAGGTAAATGGAATTGCAAGCAATTATTGGAGAATATATTGATAAATTGTTCCAGATCATTTTTGGATTGTGCAAGGATTTTTCTGTAATTTCGTCTGATGTCCTTCATAAGTTGGTAAAGAACCTTACAAACTGAAAACCTAGTTGTGGAAAAGTGGACAGAAAACCACTGCCCACTTTTCCACAGCTA
>JBAQFX010000094.1:0-4363 GCA_049287485.1 Anaerolineales bacterium | reverse complement strand
CCACATCATAGGTCTTGGCAATTTTCTGGGCCTGGTCCTGGACAAAGATACCGCTGATACTCGAAGCCTCCGTGGGGTACCAGGACGGCAAAATAAGGATCTTTCGCTTCATCACCTACGAACCATTTCACCAAAAGGCACAAGAGATGTGGTGCGATTTAGTTGTAAGACGAAACACCTTTGGTTCAAAATTGGCCATCTCCCATTAACTGTTATCTTTAACCTAGTGAGCATATACCCGACTCTTAAACAATTGTTCATCGGTTTTTAAAACAATTAAGGAGCTGATTTACTATAAACACAAACACTCGAACTGAATGCTAGACCCCACCGTTTCAGAGTCTTATCCGAGCGAACTAGGACCCTCGATAACAGTGGTACGGAAAAATCCGCCTTATACAAAATGCTGAGCCCTCTCCAAAGTATATCGGCTAGGTTATAACTTATGGGGCCATAACCTTGGATGTTTCCATTCAACAAAAAAGAAACAGCAGGCCGCACTACCTCTCTCCTAAAACCTTCTTTGCCCAAAATGTCCTCAATGAGATATAAATGGCGTGGTATTCCATTCCCCTTGTATGACGAGAAATCAATGACGTCAAATCGTGAAAAAGACATAGTCAAGATTGGGTCCATGAGCATAAGGAAACCACCGCTCCTGACGCTTCTACCGGCAAATCGAAGCGCATTCAGAAAATCATCCAGGTTGACAAGGTGATGAAGACAATAACAAGAAAGTACTAAGTCAAAGATGCCGATAAACAGATTGGGATTGACGGTTTTAAGATCCTCGCAAACCGTCCTTATATGCGGGTTGCGTTCTCGGAGACCACCTAGCGCATCCTGGGATATATCGATTGCCGTTACACTCACACAGAACCCCTGTTCGACAAAAACCCGATATGCCATGTCCGACCAGTAACCGGTCCCTGCTCCCACATCCAATAACGATATTGCTTCACCCCCTGCCTGCTTAAATTTTAGACCGATTTCTTGCAGACAAGGCAGGATAATATTAGACTCACTTCCATATTTTAGCTGGTTGAGATGTTCGCTGAGTGTTGGGTGACTAACCGCTCTCAGTTTGCCTTCGTATTTTTTGTGTATTTTCGTCCAATACGTTGTGTTATTATATTTCACAAATTCATCTCTCAAATATTCAGTGTAATAGAAACCCTCTAAGAAAAGCTTTACTAACTTTTTGTCCGATTAATATTCGGGCTGGTCCCGATATACGCCTTACTCGATTAATCATCCGCTTTAGTCTGGCCGGATTCTTCCAGGACGGATAGAGAGCTATCGCACGCGTATACTTTTCATCAGCAAAGACATACCAGCCATGATGAATCGCCATGGTATCACCCAACCACATATATGCCCTCGCGATGGCCTTCGGATTATTGTCAGATCTTGCAACTTCTGCAAAGACTCCCTCTGCTAATAGTTCTTCAAAGACCTGGCTATACATGGTCTGTGATTCAGCATTGTGTACCTCTATATTGCGACTACCTTGAGCTGGATGAGATCGTCCCTTCACAAGCTTCTCAGGTACCCGCCCAATCTCAAAATGCCGCAACAGGCGCAACCACATCTCCGTATCCTGCGTATATCGCCATCTCTCAGAAAAGAGCCCTGCCCGTTCAAAACAGGCGCGCTCAATAAGCATGGTACAACCGTGAACATACACGCTGCCAAAAAGCTTCCGTATAGCCTGCTCACGTGGATACCAGGGTGTCTCAACTTCTGCAAGAATCTTTCCTTGCCCATCAATGACATAGTAATCTGTATAGCACGCTTTGAATTGGGTAAACCGTTGTAAAAAGGTCACCTGTTGCTCTAGTTTATTAGGAAGAAAAAGATCATCATGGCTTAACCATGCAACATAATCCCCTTTTGCATGCTGAATGCCACAATTCAGCGCGCTCGCGACTCCCCCGTTCGCCTTACGAATACCCTCCAGTCGGGAGCCATATGATTGAATAATTGACCACGTTTCGTCGGTAGAGCCATCATCGACCGCGATGATCTCATGATTTCTGTAAGTTTGAGACAGAGCACTGTCGATTGCTTCGCGAAGGTAGTTTGCACCGTTGAATACCGGGATAATCACGCTGATTTTAAAAGAAGCTTCACCAGCCACTCTCACCTCCGTAACCAGAGAAAACCAAGTAGTATTTTCAACACTGTATCGCTCACATTCTCCACCAGGTATTCCCGTGGAACCGTCCATTCACGCTTTTGATTAAGAACGGTGCGTACACATTGTAAAATCATCTCAGGGTCGGCACCGCTGAGCATGTTACTTCCGCACTCAACCGTTTCCGGCCGCTCGGTCACATCACGAATAGTTACATTGGCTATTCGAAAGAGACAACATTCCTCCTGTACGGTCCCACTGTCGCTGAGGACGCAAAAGGCATTCCGCTCCAGCGTAACAAAATCGAAAAAACCAAAGGGGGGCAAGAACCGAACCTGGTTGTTATGAACGCCAATCCCAAAAGCCTGCATCCTAACCTGAGTGTGGGGATGTGTACTGATTATAACTGGCAAGCCGTACAATTGTTGCAGGTGATCCATTGCTGTTGTCAGCCCTCTTAAGCGTTGTTCGATATCCACGTTCTCAGCGCGGTGCATGGTCACCAGGAAGTACCGGCTCACTTCAAGGCCGAGGTCGTTTAGGACTGTGGACTTACGGATCTGAGGATCGTAGTGCCGTATAACCTCGAAGATCGGATTTCCCGTCACATGCATGCGCTCGCTTGGAATACCCTCACGCAGCAGGTTTGTCCGGCTCCGTTCCGTATAGGGCATCAGGATGTCACTGCTGTGATCAATGACCCGACGATTCACCTCTTCGGGTACACGGTCGTCATAGCACCGATTCCCGGCTTCCATGTGATAGACAGGAATCCCCAACCGTTTGGCAATTATTGCCGACAGGCTGCTATTCGTATCGCCCAAAAGCAGCAGCCGGTCGGGCCTTTCAGAGAGAAGTACCTCCTCACTGCTCGCAATAATCTGGCCAATTTGCTTGCCGGTTGTATCGCCACGGACCCCGAGAAGGTGATTGGGTCTCCGGATTCCAAGTTGATCGAAGAAAATGTCGTTGAGACCCGGATCAAAGTTCTGGCCTGTACTGACCAGAATGTGCTCGCAGAGGTGATCCAGTTTCCCGATGAGGAGGCTTAATCGGATGATCTCTGGTCGCGTACCTAAAATTGTAAGAATTTTCATCGGAGCAGCTCCTCCTGTATCCCCTCCTGCATGTCTTCCACCATCAGATGTTGTTTTCGTAAAAGAGTTTCTAATGCCGGGCGATCCATGACATGAAGAGCCGAACTGTATTCATCCTCCAGCGGGTTTATCACTTCATCAGAAAACCGCAACTCCGGTAAGATGGGTGAAATGACATAGTAATTACCTCGTCCGACAGTCCGATACCGTTCCTCTTCCGAAACCAAGATTTCGTGGACCTTCTCGCCGGGACGGATCCCGGTAAATACCATCTCGATGGGTCGTTTACCGATTAACGTTCTGGCAAGGTCGACCATTTTCGCCGAGGGGACACGGGGGATATAAGTTTCACCCCGCCGCGCTTCGCGCAAGGCAGCAAAGATGGTGTCCACGGCCTGATTCAGGCTGAGTAGAAAGCGTGTCATTTCCGGCGTGGTGATAGTTACTGGACCTCCATTCCGCACTTGCTCGTGGAAGAGCGGAATAACGGAACCGCGTGAGGCAAGAACATTACCATATCGCACACAGATGAACCGGGTGTCAGGACAATCCATATTTGCGCGAATAAAAACCCTCTCTTGAAGGGCTTTCGTCATTCCCATGACATTGACCGGTTTGCACGCCTTGTCGGTCGATATTCCGACCACCGTCTGGACTGATAGATGATGCTCTCGAATCGAGCGCACAATATTCTCAGGGCCCCCAATGTTAGTCTGCACTGCCTCGAACGGGTAATATTCGCATGTCGGAACCTGTTTGAGGGCCGCCGCGTTAAATACCATGTCAACATCGCCCAGAACTCCGCTGATGCTGTGAAAATCCCGGACATCGCCGATACGAAATTCCAATAGCTGCTCGAAGTTTCGGTAGATGATCTCATCCGTAGCCGACTGGCGATGCATGTATTCGACCCGCATGGCATGCTGCTTTGCCTCATCGCGGGAAAAGACGATGATCTTGCGTGGCTGTCCTAATTCACCCGTTAGTAGGCGACGAACCAAAACCTGGCCAAGTGAGCCCGTACCACCCGTTATTAAGATCCGTTTGTTCTCTAACATTTTCTTACCCTCCAAGACGATCGTACATTGACGAATTTCTTTTCAATTCATCAATCATCATAGGCCAAGCC
>JBAQFX010000093.1:0-8614 GCA_049287485.1 Anaerolineales bacterium | reverse complement strand
GGGGAAATTTATCAAAAAATGAGGTGCACAGGGTGCGTAGCCCCTGTGCACCCCATTTTTTGAGTTCATTCCACCTTATCGCTAAAAGAAAGACGAGATGTGAAAGAACCGGTGAGTAATCACCTCCTTTTACCGGTAAAGAACAACCGGTATACGAATGCCTTTATTTGAAAAACCAGATTTATTGAAGGCATTCTAATATCTCTCGTAATAAAAACACTCGCGATAAAGTTGCAAAGATTTCCTAACCTCGCTCCAACAAACCAGTGGCGAGGTTTCGTAGCAAAGAACGCTACTCAATGTATCTACTCACCTATCTTCAAATATTTCATCTTCCTATGATAATCAGCTTGAAAGTGATCGAAAAATGGGGTGCGCAGGGTGCATAGCCCCTGCACACGCCTATTTCTCGAAAGATTTTTCCTCCTCCAACCGCTGTAAAGATAATGGCTCAGTGGTCAGAGGTCGGGGTGTGAGTAAATACGTGTTCTGGGCATGATCTCTATACAAACACCTACCCTATATTTCTTCTGATAACTCAGCATGATAAGGTATTCGTTTCGATTCGTTTTTTTATAAACCAATCCTCTTCGCCTCTGTAAGAATGAATCATTCTCAACGCCTTTATCAATAAACTCTTGATCACCTTATTGCCTGTTACCAGATCACTTTTCATCCAGGAATTGAATGCGTTTATTTTTTTTACAAAACAATTCCCTTTCAAGCTTGCTATCGTCGCCAGCCTGTGCTAAACTCATCTCATAGTTCTATGGCCCAAGAGAAGATGTATAAAGCCGCCCTGGAAGCTATCGACCAGGGTCAAACCGCCCGAGCACGCGATTTATTCACACGCCTTTTACGGGCAGATTCATCCAAAGCTGACTACTGGCTATGGATGAGCACCCTGGTCGAGTCTACTCAGGAGCGTATTTATTGCTTAGAATCAGCCCTTCGCGCTGATCCCGATAATGAAGCTGCCAAACGTGGACTGATTATCCTGGGTGCCAGGGAAGCAGATAAAGACCTCTCACCAGCACCGCTTATTCGACGCCATTGGGAAAAAAATCTCGAAGATGTTGCTGAGCCATCCAAACCTTTATTTCGACGGATTTGGAGCAGTCCAATATTACGCCTGGTATCCATTCTTTTAGCTGCGGTTGTGGTTGTTGGGTTGATTATTGGTAGTATCTTCAGCTTTCAACGCCAGCCAGAACCGGTAGCTATTTATATGGTTTCCCCCTTCCCTACCCGAACTCCTGAACCTACGACCTCACCCACTCCCACCCGTACCCCAGTATTCCTCACTCCCACTGCTACATTCCTCGGCCCCACTCCTTTATGGATGTTCCTTACCGAAACCTACACCCCTATTCCATTGTATGTCAATACCCCTCACCCGGTGATTGAGGCATATCGTGCTGCCATCCGCTCTTATGAAAAGGCTGATTGGACCTCCATGTTGACTTTTATAGATCAGGCTGTCACCGCTGAGTCTGGCGAACCCGACTTGTACTATTATTTGGGTGAAGCTTATCGAATGAATGGAAATTATCAGGACGCTGTGATTGCTTATGGCAAAGCCATAAAAATCAATTCAAGATTCGCCCCTGCTTATCTGGGGCGCGCCCTCGCCTATGAGAAGATCAATCCAAAAGCAGATATTGAGGGCGAGCTGAATTATGCCATTGAATATGATCCCTATTACGTGGATGCCTACTTGACTCGTGCCCGCATACGCATCATCCATCATAACCCCCAGGGTGCCCTGGATGATCTGCTCATCGCAGATGCATTATTTCCCAACCACTTCATGGTTTATATCTTGCGTGCTCAAGCCTACCTTGAATTAAATGACCGACCTACTGCCTTGGAAAATGCTTTGATGGGTCATGACCTGGATATAACTTCTTTACCTGCTTATTACACTTTGGCTTTGGTATATCTGGCGAATCAAGATTTAACCCAAACACTGCATTATATCGATATCTACCTGGTATATGTAAAAGATGATGCTCGTGGTTGGGCAGTTAAAGCACAGGCTGAATACCAGAGTGGTAACATAGATGAAGCTTTAGTTGCTTGTGATCAAGGCATTGCTGCTGATGCTGAGAATGCACCCTCTTGGTATTATCGCGGCCTGATTCATCTGGATCTTGGTGACGCTCGCACCGCGGTGAACGATTTCGTCACTGCCGTGAATCTCGATATGCTGAATTTTGACTACAGTGTCGCTCTTGGGAGGGCTCTCTGGGCAGACGAACGCCTGACCATGGCAACCCGCCAATTCAATAGTGCTGAAACACTCGCCGTAACCGATGTTCAACGCGCAGTTGTATACTATTACCGTGCCCAGATCTACGAGGATGCCACCAATATGACACAGGCACGGCAAGATTGGGGTCGCCTGCTCGCCTTACCACCCGACCAGGTTCCTGAGGAATGGCGTAACGTAGCTCAGCAACGCTGGGATTTCTTCAATCCTCCAACACCTACCGAAGCACCCACCAGGACTCGTGTGCCAACCAGCACAACCACACCTACCCCTACCCCTCGACCTACCACAACGCCTACACCCTCGAAAACACCCTTCTACACTCCTGTGGTATCGAGAACTCCGATTGAGTAATATCCATCCAGGGGACGAATCTCAGGTTATGTTAGAAATATGTTAGAACCACTCATCCACACTCATCTACGCTCTTGTCATTGAGCCTGGGTCGCGCTATAATGCTCCAAGTTAGTAGTAGGTACCTAATATAGAGGTAAAGATGCCAGTTTATACGTATCGTTGTGAGAATTGTGGCGTTCGATTTGAGCGCCTTCAAGGATTTAATGATCCCGTGCTCACACGCTGTCCGGAATGCAATAAGAAATCATTGCGTAAAGTTTATACCCCGGTAGGGATCGTCTTCAAAGGTTCGGGGTTCTACGCCACTGATCATCGTTCTCCCTCTGGTTCGATTGATCGTACTCCAAAATCCAACGAATCTGAGAAAAAATCCGAACCAGCTAATGCTTCCACTGAAAAGAAATCAGACAACTAATAATCTGATGTACTGCTAATGGACGCTGAGCCAGCGTCCGTTTTGTTTTTAAGCAGGATAATCGCCAGAATTAATTACCCCTCTCATTTAGGGTATGCTTCCAACTCCTCGACCAAGACACGAACCTTGAATCTGGCGGTTAATCAATTCACCCACCGGATTTTTGGCGGGCCGCCTGAATAAAAACACACCTATTTGTTGGAGTGTACTTTGCTCCTCGAGTAGGACTCGAACCTACAACCTGGCGGTTAATCAGTGCACATACCACCGGTATGCCGCTGAAATAAAAAACACCCCGATTTCTGAGGTGAAAATAGCTCCTCGAGTAGGACTCGAACCTACAACCTAGCGGTTAACAGCCGCCCGCTCTGCCGAATTGAGCTATCGAGGAATTAAGCGACGTGATTATAAGCGTAAGGCTAACCAGTGTCAAGGATTTGTGCTTTTTGTGCTTTTACCCATTCTTGAACTCGATGTTAGTAAAAAACACTCTGATGTTATTAATTATGGGAATTCTTTTTAATGAATGAGTTCACTTTATCAGTCAGCTGGTCAGGTGACACAGATTTACGAATGGAATCATCGACCCAGCCATTTTTACCTGTCTGTATACTTTCTTCATTCTCAGCTGATAAGAGCAGAATCAATGGGATTTTTGCTGTCTCTTCATTGTATTTTAGTACTTTGCTAAGCTCAATGCTACTCGGGCTGAATAATGTATCATCAAGCAGGATTATATCCAGTCTATTTTGCTGTGCTAGGTTTTTGCATTCTTCTCTATTTGAAGCAGATAACATTTCATGCCCGGCAAAGCGTAATGCAAAGACGATCAACTCCCTATTATTCGGGTCAGCATCAACAACGAGGATTTTTGCCACGCTTAAACGCCTCTATCTACAATACCCTCCTGCGAAGTGTTAACGTCGCTCGGTTCCATTTCCTCTAAGATGCTATACAACAATTCTAATAAAACCTTTTTAACCGCTTCTTTTTCCTTTGCAACACAAGGCAATATCTTGACCTGCGGGCTCAATCGCAAGGCAATCCGCATGTCGTTGATCTCCCAGGCATCCTCATCATCTTGCTTGTTGGCTGCTACAACATAAGGGGTGGGTGCGTAAGCACGGAAAGTCTCCAGGATATTGCGTGCCTCCCTGAATGTTTCTGGTCTGGCACTATCCACCATCACAATGAAACCTAACATCCCTTCAGACAAAATCTCCCACATGAAATCAAACCTGCGTTGCCCTGGGGTGCCAAAAAGGTATAAAACCAGATTCTCATCGATCGAAATACGCCCGAAATCCATTGCCACGGTGGTCTGATCTTTCACCCGCTCAGATTCCGATGATATTTTTCGTTCGGTCGACACCACTTCAATCTCGCTGACAGATCGGATGAACTCAGTCTTCCCGGCATTGAATGGACCTGTGACTACCATTTTTACAGTTTGCATAATAGCATCCCTTGTTTCCGATATATCCTGTGTACTAAATCGAACGTATCCGGTCGATGATGCGGTTAATCAGGGACTTAAATTCGGTCTTATTACCCTGTGGTAAGCTTATCCTTGGTTGTACAGGCTGCTCCGATTGAACGGACGGCGAAGATTGAACAGGTTGTGCCGATTGAATAGGTCGTAATGATTGAACATTTCGTGCGGATTGAACGGTTTGGGTCGATTGGAAAGGTGATGCGGGCTGGTGTATTGGCATGCCTTCAGGCCGAACCATTTCCACAATACCCGCCTGGATGAAGCTGAATACAATCCGGCGTATCTCAAGATCGTTCTTATTGGTTGCCTTTGCTATTTGGCGTATTGTGTTCTTTGGATTGATAAAGGAAATTACTTTCCATTCATCAACACTTAAATTTAAATTTCGTAAATTAAGCCCTGGTCGTTGACTGAATTTTAGCGCCATTTCCAGGCTTGGAATTTCGCCTTGTAGTTGCTCCCATTCTCGCATCCTGCGCGTGCCTTCAATAATGATGTTCTCGAGACTGATGCGAACTGTAATTTTATCCTTAGGGGGTAATAGCTCAGTATCAAAACGGAATAATCCTTCACCCCAGGTAAAAATACGGTTTAACAGGCTTAAATAATAGGTTTGTAAGCTGCTCAGGATTTCCTGTTGACTCATGTAATTGGAGTTGATCAGCATTAATCCAAGTTCTTTATCGCTCATTCCACCAGAACGATCATTGATCGCCCTCACCTGAGCAGCACTCAGTTTCTTTGAACGGTATAACACCATGGTCAAGCCGGCATCACCGCTACCATCACGTGCGTATGATAATTTCCCCTCTTTAAATGAGATAAAAACTTGTTCTTGAGGGCGCTCAATGACAAGCGTACCGGTCTTCCGGGCGACATTCACCAAATTGAGCAATTGGGTTATCGAAAAATCGCGTAAATTGCCCTTTAATGCCATTCGTTGGTCTCCTACCGACCTTATAAGTAATGAGGTAGGAAGATTATACATTTAAGGTGATATTGCGTCAAACAATAATTCCAAGTGTTAACCAAGCTTGACATTTTCGGAAAGAGGTATATACTCCTCACATAAATAATGTATCCCGCACGGGGAGCCTGGTATGCCTGGGCTGAGAGGAGATCCTCAAGATCTCGACCCGCGAACCTGATCCGGATAATGCCGGCGGAGGAATCGCAATCAATATTCAACTCCTTCCGTCGGTAATGAGGCAAGGAGTTTTTTCTTTATGAAGCGAGCCATACTATTTGCGAATGGGCGGCTGGATGAGCTACCAAATTTCGTCAAGGATTCACTTCAGTCAGATTTCATCATTGCGGTAGATGGTGGAACCCACCACTGTATCTCCCTAGGGATCAATCCAGATGTAATTATTGGAGATTTTGATTCGTTAGAACCAAACACAGTCTCCAACTATCAACGAGCTGGCGTCGAAATTATCAAATATCCAGTCCACAAGGATGAAACTGACCTGGAGTTGGCACTTCAAATTGCTCTTGATCGAGGATTTAACGAAATATTCATCCTTGCTGCCTTGGGTGACCGTTGGGATATGAGCATATCCAATATATTGTTGCTTGCCCAAGCCGTGTTCTCTAAATTAGATATTCGTTTATTGGATGGTTCAAAGGAGTTGTTCATCATTCGGGGAGGTGATCAGGTCGAAATCCATAGTAAATCAGGATTCTCACTGTCTCTCATTCCCCTTGCTGGTGATGTTTCTGGGATCACCACGAGTGGATTGGAGTATCCCCTTCAGGCTGAAACCCTTTATTTTGGATCTTCCAGGGGGATAAGTAATATTTTTATACAAGATCATGCCCAAATACACGTCACAGAAGGTCTTTTACTATGCATCTATGACAGGGCAGGAAAATTAATGTAAATGTAAAATGGAAGAGATGTGTGTGCCATGAACAATAAAATTCTATACCTTTTAATCATATTACCAATAATTATCTCTGCCTGTGGCCAACCTGCTGCCACATCCACAAAAACTGGTTCTACACAGAGTACGCTAACGGTGATGACCCATGATTCATTCGCGGCCTCAAAATCTGTAATTTCAGGCTTCGAGATTGCAAATAACGCTAAGCTTCAATTCCTGGCCTCCGGCGATGCCGGTACAGCATTGAATAAGGCCATCCTGTCAAAAGCTAATCCATTTGCAGATGTTTTTTACGGAGTGGATAACACATTTCTGAGTCGGGCACTCACTGAAGGTATCTTCCAGCCATATGATTCACCTCTGCTGGCTGATATACCCGACCAGTATAAACTCGACCCACAGAATCGAGCTCTGCCGGTGGATTGGGGCGATGTATGTCTTAATTATGATAAAGTGTATTTTTCCCAGCATGGCATCCAACCTCCTCAAACTCTCGAAGATTTGCTTAAATCCGAATATAAAAATATGCTGGTAGTCGAAAATCCCGCCACCTCATCACCAGGTTTGGCTTTTCTTCTGGCAACGATCGGTCACTTTGGCACGAGCAATTATCTGGATTACTGGCGTGGATTGATTGCGAATAATGTACTTGTGGTCAATGATTGGGAGACTGCTTATTATACGGATTTCAGCCGATGGGGTGGGGACCGTCCAGTGGTCGTTTCTTACAATTCAAGCCCAGCTTTTGAAGTGATTGGATCAACAACGCCTGTATCCGAACCTCAAACTGGTGTTATCATCGGCGATGGTTCGTGTTTCAGGCAAATCGAATTTGTTGGCATTCTTAGCGGCACCAAAAATCTCGATCTGGCTAAAAAATGGGTGGATTTCATGCTTTCAACCACTTTTCAGGAAGATATGCCTGCTCAAATGTACGTTTTTCCAGTCAATCAAAACGCAAATCTAAATGAAACATTCCAGAAGTTTCTGGTGATACCGGATATGCCTGCATATGTAAGCCCGGATGACATTGCTGCTAATCGTGAAGCCTGGATTACCGCCTGGACAGAGACTGTTTTACGCTGATGTTCAAGCAACACCGGTCACTTTCAATCATACTTCTCTGGCTGGCACCGGTTTGTTTCTTACTGCTGTTTTATTTTTATCCGTTAGGCAGCATCTTAACCCTCAGCCTCGGACGCTCTCAAGCTGGTCCATTTTCACCTTTTCTTGAAGCCATCAAATCCCCGATCCCCTGGCGGGTGCTGTTTTTTACACTTTGGCAAGCGATACTTTCTACTCTTCTAACGCTAGTCATCGGACTGCCTGGCGCGTATCTATTTGCACATTTTAATTTTAAAGGTAAATCACTGCTTCAGGCATTGACAGGCATACCGTTTTTAATGCCTACCTTGGTCGTTGCAGCAGCATTTAATGCCTTGCTCGGCCCAGGTGGTTGGCTAAATATAGGATTGATGCAGTTATTTAAACTGAACAGTCCTCCAATACAGTTTGTCAATACCCTTACTGCGATTCTTGTGGCTCATGTTTTTTATAACACGACCATCGTATTACGAACAGTGGGTGACTTCTGGTCTCACCTTGATCCACGTATAAGTCAGGCTGCCCGCATGTTAGGTGCAAACCGCTGGCAGGCTATTCGCTGGGTGACTCTTCCCTTGCTTACCCCGGCGATAGCAGCTGCAGCATTATTGGTATTTATTTTTGATTTCACCTCATTTGGCGTGATCCTCATCCTTGGCGGACCGCATTTTGCCACATTGGAGGTGGAAATTTATTACCAGACGATTAGCCTGTTTAACCTCCCCTTGGCTGCAGTTCTATCCCTCCTTCAATTAGCATGCACACTTGGTTTAACCATTATTTACACTCGTTTGATCAGGCGATTATCTATCCCACTTCCGCTCAAATCAAGCCAGGTAACTCACAGACGATTATCCACCCAGCGGAGTAAGCTTGTCGCTGGGATGATTATTTTCCTTCTCCTGACGTTATTGATCTTGCCATTGATTGCTCTTTCATTCAGGTCAGTGACCAGGCTTGAACCGAATCGTGGTGAACAAACCGTTACGTCCCCCGGTTTCACGCTGGATTTTTACCGCGCCTTATGGGTTAATAATAATGAATCCATCTTCTTTGCACCACCATCCACAGCGATAGTAATTTCC
>JBAQFX010000092.1:0-1783 GCA_049287485.1 Anaerolineales bacterium | reverse complement strand
TTCTGGCTCATCATTTCTTGGTTCGATTAAGGATCCGTTTCCAGGATCAGGCTCCAGCTTTGACTGTTTACCAGGTCCGTCTTCTCCTGGCCAGTATCCTTCCAAAACCAGTATTTGATCCCTCAGCGGCTTTGAGGCGGGTCCGATACTATCAGAAACGAAATTATGCCGCTTATATTTCTCATCGCAAGTCAAAGCTGGCCCAATTTGCAATCTTGGTGCCCAATGTTGCGCTGTAATATTAGGAAAGGCATTAGAAATCAGATAATTTAGTAAACAGGAACAACCAGCCTGTGGTGTAACCTACCCACAGGCATTTATTTTATGAAGGGTACGTTATAATCACTCGCATGAATTCACAGCTCTTATATCAGGAAGACGTCACCATTAATGAATTTGAGGCTGAGGTTATTGAGCGAATTAGCCTGCCGGATGGACGCACAGGAGTAATCCTCGATCACAGTTACTTTTACCCCACCGGTGGGGGGCAAGAGCATGATACGGGGTTGGTTGGCGATTTACAGGTTGTCGATGTCTATAAGGACGAACAGCATAACTGCCTTGTGCATGTAGTGGCGGGGGATGTGCCCCTGGGTACCGTTAATGCTCGTATCGACGCTGAGCGCCGCTTGCGCCACATGCAACACCACACCGCTCAACACCTGCTCACCCAATGCATCCTGCGCCAGACAGGTTACGAGACCGTCTCCGCTAACATCAATGGCTATTCTCCCTCAACGCTGGATATTGTGGCTTCCCACATAGGTCAATCTGACCTTGACCAGGCGGAATTACTGGCTAACCAGGGCATCTATGAAGATAAACTCGTCAAGACCTATTTTGTGACCCCCGAAGAGCTTCAATCTATCCCCTTGCGTCGCCCGCCAAAGGTGACGGAGAACATCCGCATCGTTGAGATCGATGGATATGATTATTCCCCTTGTGGGGGTACCCATGTATTACGCACCGGTAGCATCGGGCTGGTTAAGGTACTCAAAGCGGAGCGGCAAAATGATAAGCAACGCATCTATTTCATCGCTGGCTTGCAAGCTTTTGACATTTTTCATCGCATGTATGATGCCCTTACCGGACTATCAAACCAGATGAGCATCAGCTGGCAGGATCTCCCCGAGGTGGTGGGCAAACAGGCTGAACAGCTTGGCTTGCTTCAGAAGGAGCTCCAATCTATCCGGCAGGCGAGTGTAAAATACGAAGCTCATGAGCTGCTAACCACCGCCGAAGAAACCGGTGGGATGAAACTGGTGCGGGCTTCCTTCGAAAACCGTCCGGTAGGCGAGTTACGATTGCTGGCAGAGGAATTAAAAAAGGTGGCTGGCATAGTAGCTTATCTGGCTTCCTTCGATAGTCAGAAAGTGTCCTTGGTCGTCACATGTGGCGAAGGAAGCGGAAAAGATGCCCGTCAGCTACTCACCCGCCAGTTGGCTCATATCAATGGCCGGGGAGGTGGCGATGCCAGGCTCGCCCAGGGGGGTGGTCTGATGACCGAAGACCAATATCGCACATTCCTCCAACCCATTGACCTTGGATGATAAAAATGTAATTATGTTTTTTGCAGTCTATCACTTCGGAACAAAATTTATTCTTATATTGTGAAATAGTTTTATTAGAATCATTTGAATATCACTCCATTGTTGCTGTCAATGCAAAATAGAAATGTCCCTTTTTCTGCAAAGTAGAGATGTCCCCTTATCCAGGGGATGGAAGGCAGAGCGGGTACCGCTCTGCCTTTTGCTTTCTGCCCAGTCATTGGCTGAAAGCGATA
>JBAQFX010000091.1:0-8060 GCA_049287485.1 Anaerolineales bacterium | reverse complement strand
CACTTTAGAGATTTCATCAACCATTACAACCACTCCGACCGTAGCCCTTACCCCCACACCGACACTGATCGGTGGACCTTATGGCCAGACTGCGACGTACAGCTATCTGCTTACTGCCACAGCGATTTATGGTACCAGCACCGCTACGCCTACAGGCACGAATACATTAACACCAACGCCGACGGCGACTTTAACATTGATTTACCAGGCGACAAAAACGCCGGCTCCTACCCAACCGGCTCCACAACCTACGGCAACTAGGAAGCCAATACCGACGGTCTCCCAGCCACCACCTCCAACATCTCCACCACCTCCAACCTCTCCACCACCTCCACCACCTCCAACCTCTCCACCACCTCCCCCACCGACAGCTACTCCTATACCTTATCCCTTCTAATATTGTAAGAGTGAAATGATTGGCTGGTTATAAACAATGAAGCATTCTTAAATTTATAACAACGCCTTATTCGATAAGAGCACGATTAACTAAAATTTAGTGATCGGAGCACGACCGGTAACCTAATGAGAAACTATAATGGAACAAAATCAAAGAAAACTTACCAACCGGCACAATATAATCATTATCCTAATTGCCTTGTTTCTTATTGTTGTAACAATTGTCGGGAATTTTCCGCGCGTGGTCAGTCCATTCAGCAAGCTTGATCTGTCAGCGTGGGACACTTTCTTTCGTCTGCGCGGCACGCAACCCCCCGATAACAATATTGTCATCGTTGCCATTGACGATACATCACTTAATTGGTTGCAGCAGCCCTGGCCATGGCGGCGTACCCAATTGGCAGATATCGTTAATTGGCTGAATAACGCTGGTGCAAAGGTAATTGGCCTGGATATTGATTTGTTCGATCCATCGGCGAATCCGGCTGATGACCAAGCCTTGGCTGCCGCACTCGGTAATGCCCAAGCCACTGTTTCGGTCAACCAGATCATCCCCACCCCTCAATTCACTGGTCTGACCAATAACCAGCCTCTGCCTATATTCCAAAATGCCCTCAGCAGTTATGGTATTACCGAAGTCGTCCGTGACCAGGACGCCATCGTAAGGGCCGTGACAGGGTACGAAGTGTTTAATGGGGAGACATATTACAACTGGTCATTTGAATTAGCCCGCTTGTTCCTCGGAGTGGATCCGCCCAGCAATCCAACTCAAGCTGGCCTGACTTTCAACGATAAGTATGTGCCTTTAAACAACAAAAATCAATTGTTGATCAATTATGCTGGTCCATCAGGCACCTATGCACCTATGTACTCTGCAGCTTTCATCACCCTGGGGGATTATTCACCAGACCTGTTCCGCAATAAAATCGTCTTGATAGGTTCTACCAGCCCGACACTACAGGATTTTTATCCCACACCTTTCTCACCAGCCTCCCCTACCACGGGGGTGGAGCTTGTCGCTAATACTGTGGCTACAATATTGCAAGGGAATTACATCCAGAAAGCACCACCCTGGACTACGATCATCCTGATTATCCTGGCAGCATTTGCTGCTTGGTTAATTTCACGCATTTCCAGGCCAACTCTGGCAGTTGCGCTGCTGGTCGGAATACTGCTGGGGTATTTCGTCATTCAATATGAAGTATTCCTACATGCCAGGTGGGAATTCGCCATTATCGCTCCTGCAGCCATGCTTTTTATGGGCATAATAATCCCCACAGTTGATCAAGCTGTCATGCAGGAGTTAGAGAAACGCAAGGTACGAAATTTATTTAGCCGGTTCATTTCTCCCGATATGGTGAATCAGCTGATCAATACTCAAGACCTGAATGCCCTGAACAGGCGCTCTGAAGTGACGATCTTATTCTCGGATATTCGCAGTTTTACTACCTTCTCAGAAAAGCTAAAACCGGAAGAAGTGGTTGCGTTTTTAAACCCCTACCTTGCTGCAATGACGAAAGTTATTCATCAACATGGTGGGACTGTAGATAAATACGAGGGGGATGCCATCGTAGCATTTTTTGGTGAGCCAATTCATTATGACAACCATGCACGTCGTGCGGTAGAGGCTGCCCTGGAGATGCGCCAGGTATTGCATGATCTAAATCACCAGTGGATTTCAGAAGGCCGGTCGAATGACGGATTTGAGACGGGGATTGGGCTGAACACCGGTCAGGTGTTTGTCGGTTTACTTGGTTCTGAGCAGCGTATGAATTACACGATCATTGGAGATAACGCCAACTTAGCAGCCCGTTTACAGGATCAGACCAAGGAATTTGGCTGGCCGATCTTAATCAGCGAATCAACCTACGAGCAAATAAAAGATGGCTTTGACGCTGAGTTTGCCGACTCCCGCCTAGTAAAGGGTAAAACCGAGCCTGTTGGAATCTATAAATTAATCGGTCGTAAAGGTGCACAGGAAAGCGAGCAAGTAAAACCTCTATACTACTACCAGAATCGACCAGTATCAAAGATAATTAACGAAAGTAGAGTGGCATAAATGGCGAACCAACCTGACCTTGAACGAGCCAAAGATTACGTGGTGCGAAAGTTGGAGCGTGAGCTGTCACCTTCTCTCACCTACCATGGTCTGGTTCATACCATACAGGAAGTTATTCCAGCTGCCGAGCAGCTGGCGACCCTTGAAAAGGTTGGTGATGAAGACCGTCTTTTAATCCTGACTGCAGCATATTTTCACGATTTGGGTTTTATCCGTCAAAGAGATGGGCATGAAGCAGTCAGTATATTGTATGCTGAAGCAGCACTGCCAACTTTTGGTTACTCGCAGGATCAAATCGCTGTTATCCGCGGGATCATCCGTGCGACCTGTCTCCCCCAATCACCCACAAATTTGCTGGAAAGGATAATGGCAGACGCCGATCTAGATTACCTCGGGCATGAAGATTATTGGAGGCGGAGCAATGATTTCCGGCAAGAACTCGAAAATTATGGTAGAAAATTCTCTGATGAAGAGTGGTGTTTGTATCAGTTAAATTTTATGCAAGCACATAGTTATTTTACTGAATCTGAGCGGATATTAAGAGATTCTATAAAACAAGAACACATCATGGAAGTAAAGCGACAATTAGAACAAATAAAATTACAAAAATAGCACAGTAAATGCATCTCTAGGTATTAAATCGTAGTACATGGCGAGTTTATTCATAGGTTTCTTGTAAGGGTATGTGTAAGCTTTATCCAAAAATTGTGTAGGGTTTTATTCAAAAGCGTTGATTATTATCAAGAGGAAGTTGTTATTATAAAGGAATTGATGTTTACTTAAAACATGAGGGCTAAATGCAGCCATTAATTGTTCCGGGTAGATTGAATTTTCTAGAGAAGATTAGAAAGTATACGATGCAGGCAGCCAAGGCAGCTGGTCTCGAAAAAGCGCGCGCGTATAAATTGAGTTTGGCTGTAGATGAAATAGCAACAAATATAATTAATTATGGTTATCGACAGGCTGGATTGGAGGGATTAATTACGATTGAAGCTGATATCAATGAGCATGCGCTGACGATCACATTAGATGACACCTCTGGATTTTTTGATCCAACGTTAAAACCTCCACCTCCACCCGAGTATTTTAATCAACCCTTAGAGGAGAGACAAATTGGCGGTTGGGGGGTCTATCTCGCTCTTCAAAGCGTAGATGAGTTTTACTACCATCGTTCTCAAGATCATAACTTGAATATTTTTGTTATGTACAAAGCTACTCATGGTGATCTGCTGGTGATCGATTCAAATAAGGATTCATGCACTCCCATCTCTGAACACCTTCTAAGCTTAGGATATACAGTAACCTGTGCAGAAAACAGGCATAACGCTCTCAACCTGATGCAACAGCAAAAGTTTGAGGTGATATTAGTTGACCTACCAATGCTCGACAGTAAAGCCGAAGAATTTGTCAGGGGGATGAAAGCGGATAATGCACTGCGTAGCATTCCAATCATTTTACTTGCTGATCAAGACCATATTGGTGAAGCAGAAAAATGTATCGAGGAGGGAGCCGATGATTATGTTGTCTTACCATTTAGCCAGGTAGTATTGGAGGCCAGAGTTAGAGCGATCCTTGATCGACAACGAGTGCGTACTGCTGAACAAAACTTAAAAAATACTCTGAACTCGAATCGAGAATTGCAAATCGGGCATTTGATTCAGCACAGTTTTTTACCGGAAACACTACCTCAGTTCCCTGGGTGGGAAATAGCTGCTATATTTGAACCAGCAAGTGAAATTATGGGAGACTTTTACGACTCATTTATTTTACCCAATAATACTATAGGATTGGTCATGGGTGATGTTAACAACCGTGGAATAACCGCGGTTTTGTTCATGGCGATTTTTCGCAGCTTGCTGCGTGCATATACTCAACAAACGTATGAAATCCAATTACATGATCAGGAAAGTACAAAGGATGGACAAGTTGAGCAACTTGCATCCCTTCCTATGAACATGTCTGCCTTAAAAAATGCAATTGAGCTGACTAATAATTTTGTTTTAACCAACCATAATTCCAAGAAAATGATTGCATCGATATTCTTTGGGATTTTGGATCCAACCTCGGGGATATTATTTTATGTTAATGCCGATCATGAGCCACCTTTGGTCATTTCGCGTGGAGAGGTTAAAGAAACCTTGGTACCCAGCGGTTCTGCTATCGGAATGGTTCCTGACGCAAAGTTTGAAATCCACCAAACCCAATTGGATCCTGGCGATACACTTTTAGTCTATTCTAATGGCCTTACCGAAACAAAAAATCCTAACGAAGAGGTATTTGGCAGCGAGGGTTTATACCAAATAATCGAAAAAACAAACTTGTCACCTGAAGATCTATTAGACCAAATTGCATCCAATTTACACATTCATATTGCTGATGGGGTTCAGTCAGATGACATTGTAATGTTAGCTCTAAAGCATCTAGACTGATTACAATGCCTCTAATGACTATCGGTTTTTTATTGGCTTGCTTAATATGTGATTGCATCGATAGTCATAAGAGGTCATGCAATGATACAAAGTCAGGAAAATAATGTACTATTTGAGTTTTTTTGGTGAATTGTATAAATTAGAGAATTTATCCCGGTTTCTACGTCACCAGATCAGTTAAGGAAGTACATTTTCCTAGCCAAGAAGATCATCCGAACGGCCAGACGCTTGGTGATAAACCTTTATGAGAAATATCCTTATCGAGAGATATATGAAAAAAGCTATCCTGAAAAAACGCCCTTTTTCATGCCTCAACCCGTTATTTCTATTTAAATCGGGCTAAAAAAACCCTTCCAATGTCCGATTTTATGAAATGGATCGTAAAAATGATGCAATATAGAGGAAATTATACTAAAGTTAAGTCAGTTCCGCCACAAACCTTATCCCTCTGGGGTGAAAATGTTGGCAAAATTTATTCGACGTGGATTTTGGGTATACAGCAGTATAATATTTATGCTTTAGGAGCTACCTTGTGGACTTACAATTGATCGGCAAGTGCGCCTTGATCACCGGGGCGGGTGGAGACATCGGCCATGGCATCGTGCGCGCCTTCGTCCGCGAAGGCGCAACGGTGATCGCACACGGGAAGAACAAGACCCAACTTGAACAATTTGCCACCGAACTGTGGTCAGGCGGGCAAGTATTCACCATCGAAGGCGATCTGGCATCGGACAACGAGGCGCAGAGGATCGCGCGGCAGGCACTCGGCTGCGTCGGGCACGTAGACATTCTGGTCAACAATGCCGCTGTCTACACGCACGGCAGTTGGCTGGACGACCAGCCCGCCGAGATGTTGAACCTATACAATGTCAACGTGGTGGGCGGGGCGCGTCTGATTCAGCAACTGGTGCCGTCGATGCGCGACCGCCATTGGGGGCGCATCATCCAGATCGCCAGCGGCGATGCCACCGAGCCGCTAGCGTTCATGTCGGCCTATGCCGCCACCAAAGCGGCGCTGGTCAATATGAGCGTAGGGCTGGCGAAATCGCTGGCGAATACCGGCATCACGGTCAATGCTGTCAGCCCCGGCATCATCGCCACCGATGGCGTCAAGCAGTTTTATTGCGGGATGGCAGAGCGATTCGGCTGGGGCAGCGATTGGTCGGTGGTTCAGGAGCACATCCTCAAAGAGGTACTGCCCAACCCGACCGGGACGCTGGGCACTGTCGAGCAGGTGGCCGATCTGATCGTCTTCGTCGCCAGCCCGCTGGCCGGATACATCAACGGGGCCAACCTGCGCATCGATGGCGGCAGCACCCGGTCGATCAATTAGGGCCAGGTAGAAGCAGGGGGATATCCCCTGATTGTAGGGGTACGACATGTTATGCCCCTACGGATGCCACGTTCTACTCCTCACTCATCCCACGCCGATGTCGCAGCGCTGGAAGAACCAGAGCGATCCCGCACGCAGATGGCCGTTTTATATCATTGTGGTTTTCATTTCCACTATGAGGAATGGCAGGTAATAAATTCTCCTGTTTATTGTTTTATAGCCAGAAGCGAAAATAGAACACAAACAAGATGTCGTAACCACCGATGAATATACCTTATATGGTATGCAAAACCCTTTCAACCAATTTCTAATTCCACTAGAGATCTGCTCAGTTTTTTCAATACTTTGGTAATTAATTAGCCTCAATCAACAAAAATCTAAATTCCACTAATTACCTGGTTTTCCAGTTTCATTTCAGCCATGTCCTGATTTGGCTGTTCTTGTAAGTAGGCAGCGAAGTTCTTGTTGTACAGCGCACCTTGACGTTGCCTACGGATCAGCTCGATAGCATCTCCACCGCTCATACCTAAATATGTCAGGATTAACCCCGCAAGGAGAGCCGAACGGTTATGTCCCATTCCACAGTGACAAAGTACCCGATAACCTTGTTTGATGAGAGAGGCCCCTAGCTTGGCATTCTCATGTAACTTCGTTAGATTTGGAAGCTCTCGATCCTCGAAGGGGAAATAAATGTAAAGCAGTTGGTTAGGTATCTCTGGGATTCCGATGTCCAAATCATCATCCAGGTCGAAGATGACATGTATATCATGATTATTTAGATTGTCCCATTCATCAATATCGGGCCCGATATATAACAGACCTTTATCATCAATTTGGAAAATTTCCATCGTAATTAAGCCTCCTGGTTGTCCACTCTATATCAGATCAGAATTGTTTTCATTCGGATCAATATCACCTAATAAGATAAACATTATCTATTATATTATAATCTAATTTTATTCAATAGAAGAATTGATGTGAATTTTTTAATCAATCATTCAACAAAAAGGATACAAATGATTCATTTACTTTGTACCGACTGAAATATGAATTTCTTGAAGAGTTTAGCATTTCTTTTTCCCCTTAGGGTAAAGCTACGGCTTACTTTTTCTCGCTTCAGACGATGTGTACAACTCAGGTACACAAATACTCACACAGTATACTGATGTTGCCACATGTTAAAAGAAATAAGCGGTTGTTTTCGACTTTTTCCCGTTTTTTCCATCGCACTGCAGAGATCAAAGGTATGACCTTCGAAGTCTACTTTTTTTCTTCTCGAGGGGTCACTCTAAATTATTTGTAGACCATCGATGGGTGATGCCAGTATGATTTATGTCAGATAGACTTTACTAAATTTGCACCATCTACTTGTTGCAAAACAACAATAATATTGGTTTGAATTTTTATGTTAAAAAGAGCCCGGCACTTTTGAACAAATAGCTGAAGATTGGATTTTCTAGATAGAGGAACAAAAAAGGGAAATGGAGTGGTAAAACAAAAATGTTAAGGACAGCTCACATTTATCAATGTGAAGCGAATCCATTGGACGTCAAAACGTTAACGGCGCCTTACTAACCGCATCCAATGTACTAGACTCACTAGTATTACAGCGCAACATTGGGTACCAAGGTTGCAAATTGGGCAAGCTTTGACTTGCGATGAGAAATATAAGCGGCATAATTTCGTTTCTGATAGTATCGGACCCGCCTCAAAGCAGCTGAGGGATCAAATACTGGTTTTGGAAGGATACTGGCCAGGAGAAGACGGACCTGGTAAACAGTCAAAGCTGGAGCCTGATCCTGGAAACGGATCCTTAATCGAACCAAGAAATGATGAGCCAGAA
>JBAQFX010000090.1:0-8759 GCA_049287485.1 Anaerolineales bacterium | reverse complement strand
CCCTGAAACGGGAAAGTGGCCCGGAAAAATATCTACAGGCCTACTTGTATCGAATCGCGCATAATTGGATCACGGACTATTACCGTAAGAAAGTCCTACCGACATTGCCCTTAGATGTGGAAATCAGAGCGGACCCTGAAAAAGGGCCAGAGCAGATGGTAGCGGATCAAATGACAAACCAGCGACTGCGAGAGTCACTCAGCCTGCTTACACCTGATCAGCGTCAGGTGATCGTGCTGAAATTCCTGGAGGATTGGGAGAACGAATCCATTGCCTTGACATTGAATAAACCTGTAGGTGCAATAAAAGCATTACAGCATCGAGCTCTGGAAGCCTTACGCCGGATCATAACACGTACTGAGGATTTTACTATATGAGCGAATCTAATGAGGATTTGAACAAATTTGGGAAGCGTATACTCTCCCCGCTTCGCCAAGTAGATCCGCTGGATCCAAAGATCGCAGCGGAGGAGAGAGCTAAATTCCTACTCCAGGGTGAGAACCTGCGTAAAGATTTATCCTCCAAGCACACAGATGTAACATCTACTAAAGTTGTGAGCAAGCCCAATACGCTGAGAGGCAAACAGCCCCTACCCCTGTTCAAAGCCCTGATCGCAGTAATTCTGGTGGCAATCATCCTGGTGGGCAGCAGCATCACAGTTTATGCTGCCCAAAGCAGCCTGCCAGGAGAGCCGCTATACACGATTAAATCCATTAGCGAAGATGTACGCCTATCCATGGCCCTCTCAGCAAAAGCCAAGCTGGACCTGACACTTACTTACACCAATCGCCGGGTAAGCGAGATCAGCAGCCTCATTTCTGAAGGTCAGGCTTTACCAGACCAAACCTCTGACCGTTACCAGCAAGAACTGGAACATGCTCTTGAATTAGCAGCGCAAATGGAAGATCAACAGATGCAGGTGTCACTTGGGGAGATTAAAAAGGTAGCAGAAAATCAGGGAATGACGATGGCGAAATTACTTGCCAGCCTACCCGAGCAGGCTTCACCTGCAATCATCCGCTTGCGGGAACGACTGCAAGAGCAGGTCATGCTAAGCTCATTTGGCGAGACTGATCCACAGGCTTTTCGGAATGAAATCAGGCAGAGGCAGCAAAATCGCCAGGGCTCTAAACACACCTCAGAACCTGAGCAAACAGGGTCCACCCCGGTCATTTCACCGAATGCTCCCATGCCTGAGCAGGAGCAAAATGGGAATGGGAAGGATAGGAACCAGCCAACCGAAATGCCAGGTCATGATGGGCAGGGTAATGGTCCGGAAAATGGGCAGGGGCAATCCACAACAGGAAGTGGTAAGCACGGACCAGATGCAACCCATACACCAAAGCCGTGAAAGAAACAATGATGAGCGATTAGCAATAAGCTGAGGTGTTCAATGTATAAGGATTCGCAGAAGAATGAGCCTGGACTAAATTGAACAATTATTGCTGATCGCTATACGCTGTTGGTTCGTTTCAGGTACTTATTGCGGTAGAACATCAATCCAAATAGCACTAAAAACTGAACCAGTACAGTCGCCACGGTCGAAAATTGTTCAAAGTAAAACAAGAGCATATCCAGGGCAACCAACGAGACCAACAGGCTGAAGTAGCCCAATGAAATAGCGAGGCGTTTCTTCCCTACCGCAAGCAAGCCAACGGAAATCAAGAGTAATAATCCAATCAACACTTCCAGGATGATGCGTGTTTCAAAAAGACCTGGTGCTTCAGTGGAGGCTATTTGCCGGCCAGCATGCGACTGTAAAAATGCTTCGAACGCAGAATTTGGTATGACCGTTTGAAGCCAAACCTGCAATGGATTTTTAAGTGTGAGCCAACTTAGCACCAACATCCCTCCAATAAGCAGCCAGGTTAAATGAATCTCTGTCAACCAACCCTGGATATGCCCAGGGAGTTTCATCCACCAGGCTGGAGGAGTATCAGGAACGATGCGTGCGTCGGATTGCACGAGCTCAAGCAAGTGTTGCGCCGTATCTCGGTGAAGCAAATCGGGATCATTAGCGACGATATTTTTCATATCGTTCTCAAGATGCGCGAGTTCAAGTGGCTCCAACGGTCGGTATAGTTGTTCACGCACAACCTCTAATGCCTGGACAAGCTCTGAGCGTCCATCCACTTCCTCAGGATGGCGAATGATGATCACAACAACGATTATTAGCAGAAAGAAGACATACATGATAGGCGCGGCGGCAGGGAAAAAGTAATCATACTCACGGGTGATAAATTTTCCCACTTCATCAAGGAATAATCCCATCCCAACCCCCGATAAGATTGCTCCGAGACTATGCAAACGCGGATTGAGATAGATCAGCGGCAGGATAGCAGCAATATACAGGATCAGGCCTCCCCACAAAACATGGGCGATGTGCAAAGTACCACTCCCAATCTGGGGATAACCCGTGAGGGCCAGAAAACTTCTCACCACACTCACTGTGGCGACAAAACTGAACAATGAGACCATCATATAACGAACAGCGTTTTCCCGCTCAATGAGCTTCCAAAACCTTGGGAATTTACGTTTTGGTTGCATTGCTCACCTCCTGAAAGCATTACAGCCCCGACAGGCCTATAATTTCATTATACATCCATGCCCGGTAAAGCATATATTGATTGGTTTTTTGTCACATCCGTCTCATCAGATGTTTAACTCAATAATAAATCTCAAGTACTCTCATTCACATCATTGGAACAATGTTGCTTCTTTCAACGTCTTAGGGGCAAATAACGATAAAAGTAAAAAGGAGAGCAAGAATGTTCACGAGATTTACCCTATCTATCGTTACCCTAATCCTGCTGTTCAGTCTGGCAGGCTGCGGTAACACCACGCCAACCACCCCAGTCTCAAATGATAGTTCCGCTGATACTAAAGGAGAAACATCAGAAACCTACACGGAGACCAATGCGGCGAATAACTATCAAATGCTTCCAGTCATTTCTGGAAAGGCAGCCAGCATTAATCTCGATGCGAATGCGGATGGTACTACCCAAAACCTTAAATTGGGAGAGGTGATGGCAATCACACTTGAGTCCAATCCATCCACCGGGTACGGCTGGTTCGCATCTATATCGAACCCGGATGTACTGGCACAAATGGGAGATCCCGAGTACAAGGCACCTGCTGAAGAAGGTTCCACGATGGTTCTCGGTGCGGCAGGCACGGAGACCTTCATGTTCCAGGGAACAGACACAGGTAGCGCAACCCTGATCTTGGAATATAAACGAGGCTGGGAGCAGGATGTCCCTGCGGAGAAGACCATCACTATTACTGTGGAAGTAAGTGGGAAAGCAGCAAACCTTCAGCTGGATGCTAGCGCAGACGGCACTACCCAAAAGGTAAATCAAGGTGACGTCTTAGCGGTCACGCTTGAGTCGAATATAACCACTGGTTATAGCTGGTTTGCCACCATATCTGACCCGAAGGTATTGGTGCTGATGGGAGAACCTGAGTACCTGGAGCCCACGTCCAACTCCGGCACTCCACTCATGGGCGCAGCTGGTAAGCAAACATTCTTGCTGCAGGCTGCTGAAACTGGCACCGCCACCGTCACTTTTGAATACATGCGCAGTTTCGAAGAAAATGTCGCCCCTGAAAAGACCATCACCATCATCATGGAAGTGAAATAAAAGCAGGAAATGAAAATTAGCAGTTAGCAATAAGTAGCTTGGTATCAGATTTAGGATGTAATATCGAGGAATCGTCTAAATCATTGCAAAGGATCAGACAAGAACCAAGGACGATCAGGCGAATAATTTACCCGCGAATAGAAAAACCACCACTGCATTTACTCAGTGGTGGTTTTTCTTATCCTTTCACGAAAGAAGCAACGATTTATGACAAACGGCTGCGTATTTTCTCCCACGAACCAGTGATCAAAAAACTTTCATCCATGTCGCTTACCATTTGCTTAAAACGCTGGATAGGGATGGAAAAGGTAAGCTCATCGCGTGAAACATGTGGCCTGGCGGAAACATCGAACATGCCCAGCACACAACGAGGTTTCTCACGGGAGGCTTGTTCCATGGGGTAGCCAACGATGGATGCACAACCAGCTCCCATGGGGGCGATCACCCCATCTGGCTCAGCCATATCATAGTTTGCAAGGGTAAATAACCCTGAAAGTACATCTCCCGTAGCAAAGAAAATCACGGCAATTGGCTCATCTGCCCGAGTAAGCTTATCCCAACGCTTGAAAACCAGAGCCTTCCCAGGCGCTTCGAAGGGTGGGTGTTGGAGCAGATACTGACTGACCAGCTCGGGGTTGCGTTTGTAGCGCTCACCCTCTATTTCTCCAGGAATGCCACATGACAGAAAATACTCAAAGTTTGGGCGTAAGCTGTGGCTAAAACCCGTATACCGCTTGCCCCCTGAACAACCCGGGTTATGCACGTCATACACGAATGGGAAGCCCTGCCTCACTCGCTTCAGATTACTGATCAGGCAGCGATCCACAATTTGGCTGGCTTCTAGGTCAGTTTCTTGAGGATGATCGGTGTAATAATAGGAAATGGGAAGCTCTGCATTGGGGAAATAGCGATTCCATTGATTAATGAGATGCTGTGAAAACTCTGGATCCATGGCGATTAATCCTTTCTGGCATATTTCATTATATATCTTAACGTTTAAAAGTTTCATCACCGAAAAAGAGTTCTCCGAGATGCCCATATAACTACTGGCTTGGTCTTGTGAATATGATAAATGCATCATGATAGATGACATAAAGATTTTCACCTAAACAGATGAGATATCGTTATATAATTTGGGTTCATGGCAATGGTGAATTTCTAGGAAAGCTTTGACAGATATAGCTGTAAAAAGCAGCGAGTTAAATACTACAATCCATTTCTCAGGGTATAATCCCCTTCACCAAACGACATCCCAGGCGGGTTTTTCCAGTCCATATGAACGAGTCGTTGGCTAAACCTGCATCCTTGCTTATTATGTTGACTACCCGTTCCCGCAATCGTATCGTCACACTGGTTGTCCTTTTCGTCAGTATCCTGGGGATATTGCTGATAGCCTCTGATTGGCAGGAAATGCGGAATGTTCTGGTTGAAGCTGACTGGCGTTATTTACCCTTCGTACTCTTGTTTACCTTCTTCTCCTATGCATTCTATAGTTATGCTTATGCTGTGGTCTCGCAGATGCTGGGCATTAAAATGGGCAAACGCGAGCTGGCGGAAGTCTGTTTTATCTCCACCATCGTCAATCATGTGCTCACCACTGGTGGTGTAGTTGGTTATTCATTGCGCTACTTATTAATGAAAATGTACGACGTAACCCTGAAGGATGTACTTTCGTCCTCGATACTGCATTACTACCTGACCAGCCTGGATATGTTGACGTTCCTGCCTTTAAGTTTCATTTACCTGATGCTCAACTCCCAGGTTCCCCGGGGTATCGCCATTGCACTCGGTTTGATGACATTATTATTTGCAATCGTGCTGATCATATTCACCGGATTTATCTTATTCCCATCCAGGCGGCGCTCGATGATCTCCTTTATTGCAGGCGTTGTAAAGCGGTTCTTGCACCGTGAATTAATTACCTGGCTGTCCCAGTTAGATGAATCCCTAACCTGTGGGACAGAGGCCATTCGACAAAAGCCATGGCGACTGGTTTGGATCATGTTGCTTACCTTGTTCGATTTTGCCTGCAGCATTATTGCCATGGGGCTCGTGTTTGAGGCACTGGGTCCACCTGTGAAAGCTGGAGCGCTGGTGAGTGGATATGTCATCGGAATTATGGCCGGGTTGTTATCCATGGTGCCGGGTGGATTGGGCATCCAGGAAGGTTCCATGGCAGGCATCTACGCCCTGCTGGGAGTGCGTTTAGAGCAAGCCGTCCTGGCAGCCATCCTGTTCCGTGTCCTTTACTATCTATTGCCATACTTGCTGATCTTGCCATTTTATAACCGGCTCTTAGTCAGAGCAGGCAAGCAGGTAACCAGTAAACCATAGGAGATTATCGATGCGCATCATGATGTTCAGCCACGGTTACTTGCCGACCCTCAGTGGGGTGACACTGGTGGTGCAAAAGATCGCTCGGGCGATGGTGGAACGTGGTCACGAGGTGATGATTATCACTGCGAGTGAGAAACACCTCCCATATCAATCGGAAGACCAGGGGGTGCGCTTGGTTCGGGTATTTGGGATTCCCAACCCCTTCTGGTGGGAAGGTCCCATCCCCTTCATCAGTCCAGGTGCTATCCGCAAGCTAGCAGACCAGTTCCAGCCAGATGTCATCCACACGCATGAAAATGTGCTGCTCTCTAATTTACTGCTTCAAGTGCATTGGGATGACAGACCAGCGTTCATCTCTTCTTGCTACTCTTTACCACGTTACATCACCCAATATTTACATCTCGGTGGATTGGAAACACAGTTTGAAGCGATCATGTGGAAGCTTGCCGTAGGTAATCTGAATCATTTTGAGCACGTGGTTTTTTGCACGCGCACACATGAGCGCGATTTTGTGGCGCATGGCTTACGCCCACCGACCACGGTCATATCGAACGGGGTTAACATCCAGCGGTACTGCCCTGATAAACACTCCGGAGAAGATATCGAGACACGCTACCAATTGCCAGACGGCCCGCGCATCCTGTCGGTGGGGCGTTTGATGAAAGATAAAAAGCTCGACCTTCTCATCAAGGCGATGCGTGGGGTCGTTGACAAGCAAGAAGCTCACCTATTGGTAGTAGGTCGAGGAAGTGAGCGACCCAAACTGAAAGCACTCATCCATCAATTGAACCTGAAACGGTATATTCACCTGCTGGGTTACGTCCAAGAACAAGACTTGCCTGCCCTATACCGGGCCTGCAATCTATTCGCCATCCCATCTTTGGTAGAGGTGCAAAGTTTACCAGCATTGCAGGCTGCGGTCACCGGTCTACCTATCGTAGCTGCTAACTCGGCTGCATTGCCCGAGCTGGTGAGGAATGGTGAGAATGGCATCCTGGTGTATCCCCTAACACCGGGAGGCTTAGGTGATGCCATGCTAGCTATCATCAGCAATCCGAGCAAAGCGCAGATGATGGGCAAGGTTTCGTTGGAGATCGGCCGGGCGCATGATGAGCAACTCACCTTTGAGGCGTATGATAGGTTTTACCGTAGCCTGATTGGGTGAAATATTATACAGCTTGCAGTGGGTTGGTTGAAAGTTTGATTAACAAAAAGGCGCGAAATAAATTGGTATTTAAGACTTGAGTAAACCCATCTGATAACGGACCAGCCAATCTCGCAGTCGGACGGGTAATAGCTTAACCATCAGCTCGATCATCCAGGCGTCTCTACCGGTGAAAATATATTCCTTGGGGTGAGCTACCTGCAAAAGATGCTGGATGGTGTTGGTGATTCTTTCCACGCGCATTCCATTCAACCCTGTCCGCCGATAAAACTCACCGGCACGCTTCTGCGTTTTCCCATAAAGCTGCCAGGCATCGGCAGGCATGCGTCGTAGAATTTCGCCTGCTAAATGGGAGGATTTCTCCCAGATGGGCGTCTGGACGCTACCCACGATGAGGATCGATACCGGAATGCTCCAAGGAAACAACTCCAGGCGCAATGCATCGGCTATGGCAACCAGTGCGGCTTTGGAGGCAGCATAGGGACCGTTAAAGGGCGTGACCAGCCTGCCAGCCGCGGAACTGATGAAGATGACCCTGCCCAGGCTCTTTCTGAGCATGGGCAGGCAGGATTGGGTAAGCGCCAGCTGCCCAATCAGGTTGACTTCGATTTGCTGCCTGAAATCCTGGATGGGCATGAATTCCAGCGCTCCGCTGACATCAATACCGGCATTATTGACCAGGCAAAACAACTCGCCAGATGTTATTTCACTTAATTCTGCACAGGCAGTTGTAATCAAATCGGGTTTGGTCACATCCAGGATGACGGGGGTCAGTTGTGGAGATGCCTTGGAGCGTAATGCTTCAGCATCATTGGAATTGCGTACACCGGCAAAGACCTGGTATCCTTGCCGATCAAGCTGCAGGCTGAGAGCTTTACCGATGCCAGAAGAAGCACCGCTGATGAGAATGGGTTTTAGCATGCTGATTCCATTGTGTTTGAAATGGTAGATTTCATGATAAATTTTGAAAATAGAGATAACATTATTTTTATGATAGTATATACATGATTTAATGCCTTTGGCAAATTTACCAGGGTCCAATCCCTGTTAATAATCGGGATTTTAATGGACAGGTCAGAAAAAATGGAGATCTAACTATGATCCTTGATCCAAATTCACTCATGAAGACAGTTGACAATATCAACGAGCGATTCCTGAATAACAAAATAATTTCTGGAGAAGAAGGGCTGGAAGCAGCGCGATGGATCGTCTCCAGACAGGGGAAAAAAGGCGCGTATCGAAGTATGTTCGCGCCCACTGAATCTGACTTCCAACAGGGAATTCGAGTATTCACAGGCGAAAGATTGGTCTCTGCCAGTGCCAGGCACATCATGGGGCAAGAAGCTGCTCGCGCAGCCTGGCTGCTGGGAAAGCAGGACAGCATCGTACGAGAAGCCTATGACCAGGCAACTGGTTGGATGCATGACGCCCCAGATTTCCAACGAACCGGGACATTTTGTTGTGGAAGATGCACCCTGGCATTTTGGAGGCATTTCTGGGTTGGAAATTTTAACAATAAAGAAAGACAGATCTCGAAGGGTCTAGAGTGGATGAAAAACCTTCGCCTCGGGGATGGTAAATGGCGTCGCTTTCCTTTCTTTTATACAATTTACACC
>JBAQFX010000089.1:0-15730 GCA_049287485.1 Anaerolineales bacterium | reverse complement strand
GATACCTATGCGGCGTTGGCATCTGTCATCGATACGGCTGAATTGGCTGGTGTTCGGGCCTTTGATGCGATCCAGTCTCTTTTTGCTCCGCCTTCACTCCCAATTCCTGTATGCAGTGAGTAATTACATTCTAATTATAGCACAAATGTTCTAATTCTACAAGGGGGATTTGAAAATTTTAAGATTTCTAATATTGGGAACTATAAAGCGGATTTTTCTACGGGTTAGAGGATAAAAATAAGCTAAATCAAGAAAATATAGGCGAACTAACTACAATGAAGGAGCAAGGGGCTTATAAACCAAAGGTTCTTGCCATCGAGCCGCTCCACGGTCATAAGTAAAGCAATTAGCTTTCAGCTATAAGCAGAAAACCTGTCAAAAGGCAGGTTTTTGCATGTAAATCCCCGATGTCAGCTTTTTTGCAAGTTATGTTGCCCCGACAGCGGAGTTGTTACGATTGGCTCGGTAGGAATCGAAACCAGGGTGATGTATGTTTAGGTTAATCTATGGTCTTGGATCACATCAATGGGGGAATCAAAATTTTCTATTACCCTATCTTGCTGCGAGTAGGGTTCCCGTAGCGCCATCTTTATCTGTTTCCAATGAAGTTTCTCCAAGTGATAATAGAAAGAAGGGAACGGAAAATATGAAATAAGTAATATCGAACCCGTCTTTTAACACCGCTGAATTTACTCCGACCTCCGCAACCTTCGACAGAAAAGCGACGGTCACAATAACAAAGAGCAATATGCCTTCAAAAAAGATAACCTCTCGTAAATTCAAGGCTTTCCAGGCAAGAAGCACGATAATGATCACAAATAACCCTGCCAGGGTAAGTGGCAAATGTAAGAACTGGACAAAGAATGGACCCTCAGTAAAAAATACATTAGGGTTCCAAATTATAAATGGAAGCAGGGTTAATCCGAAAATAACCAATGTAAACATTGAAAATAGGATTCCATGCCAAATCTGCTGGCGGAATTTATATACATAATACCCGGCATAAACCAGCCCAACGATTGTACGCGTTGAGAGTCCGAGGCCGAAGAGGATTGCCAGACCGAAGAATTGAATATTCATTTTGCGCACATCAAGATATCGTTCAGAGAGAAGGACGAGTACTATGATCAGTGTCAGATTAAACAATAATTCACTGCGCACAATTACCTCGTAGTAGAACATCGGAAGCAAGACCAGCGCAGAAAACGGAAGCCATCTGGCACGAGGCTCAGTATAAATTGTAAATAAAGCAACCCAAAGTAAAATGATCCCAATCACTTCTAGATAACCAATGTTGCCTAAAAAGTAAAATGGCATCGCCATAATAAAAAGGAATGGCAGGCCGGAAGGGTCGAACTGTACCGAGAGACTCCAGGGATATTTCCCTGCAAGTAAGCGATCTATCCATTCATTCATTGCAGTTAGACGGGACACGCGGCTGGTTTCGGGAGAAAAAGAAACAAATAATATTGCGCCAATCGTCAAGATAGCCATTAACGCTAGTAAAAGGCGTTGATTATTAGCCCAAGAGAATCTTGACCAATCCAAATGCCATAGGAATAGGATTATTGCTATATAAATAAGAAAAAATAAGGCAGCGAAAAAATAAGGCCAATTTGAGTTATCTACAACACGAGCGCTATACTTAAGTGCAAACAATGCGCCAATGCAGGCTAAAAAAATAATACTTACAGTAGTTTTTATGGTTTGTGAGATTTTCATGAATTAAATCCTTTAATAATAATACGACGAATAAATAGATAGTCATCCGGTTTCATTATCGATATCGCCCATACGTTTATAAAAAAAACAGGGTCACTCAATTGTCCGCCTTCATAAATCTCTTTATGATTAGAAAAACTGGTTGACCCGATGGGAGTATGGTATTGATAAAAAAAACCTGCCAGTTTGAATGCCGATCATATTATGAAGGTGATAGAAAAGTTAAAAAAAGACCTGGTCATTATATATTATTCATCCAATTCTTGTTATCCAGATTAATATCGCGGATAATCATTGGCCATAGGCAACATGGGAAACGATAGACACACCAGGTGTAAAGGCTGGCCATCAGCTGATAGATCAGATTGCCAAAACCAGACCCCGACTACCCATTTATGAAATCCACCCAATAACTATGTCTTCTTCTTGATGGATTACTAAATGAATTGGTACTATCCAATAAAAATCCAGCTTGCTTCATACCCGGAAGATCACCGGGCAACCGCAATGAAAATTTAAATTAACCTTGGTACCCTTAGTGCCCTTTGCGACATGTTTGAACATACCAATGGCGGTGTTATAATCCCGCCATGCACCCCCGGTTCTCGTCCAAGTACCTGCTGGCTATCCCCATCCTGCTTGTCCTGGCTGTGATCGTATATAACATCCCCTTCGTCCACAGCCGTCTGGCCTGGCGCCTGGATAACCTGCGTATCCGCATCCAATATGCTCTCAACCCACCTGAACAGGTCGTATTCCTGCCACAAGAGCAGGCCGCCCTGGAAAACCAGGTCAATATAATCGTTGATGCCACCCTCACCGCTCTGGTTCCTACCATCACCCCCACGCCTCTCACCCCTACGCCCACGCAACCTGGTCCCACCGAGACACCTCTTCCCACCTCTACGCCCACCCTCACCCCCACTCCATTGCCCACCAGCGTTAGCCTGGCAGGCGTCCATTATGAAGACCAGCACAACCGCTACAATTATTGTGGTCCTGCCAACCTGTCCATGGCCCTCACCTTTTGGGGTTGGGAGGGCAACCGCGATACCGTGGGTGAGTACGTCAAGACCAACAAGGATGATAAGAACGTCATGCCCTATGAGCTGCAGGATTTTGTCCTCAGCCAGACGGATTATGGCGCCCTCATCCGCTATGGAGGGGATATCAACCTGTTACAGAAGATGGTGGCAGCCGGTTTCCCCGTGGTCACCGAGAAGGGCTACTATACCTACGATCTGACCGGTCGCTATGGTTGGCTGGGGCATTACCAGTTTGTCACCGGTTATGATGATACCAAAGGCGTTCTGATAGTGCAGGATACCTACGTTGATAAGGGTGAGAACCACGAATTTACCTATGACGACTTCATTAAGGGTTGGCGCTCGTTTGATTACCTCTTCATGGTGGTATATCCATATGACCAGGAGGCCAGCCTGCTGGCTTTGCTGGGAAATTATGCCGATGTGGATTGGTCCAGCCGGCGCGCCCTCGAGATTGCCACTGGCGAAGTATCCAGCCTGACCGGCATCGACCAGTATTTCGCCGCTTTCAATGTGGGCACCAGCCATGTCAACCTCAAGGAATACGTGGACGCCGCCTATGCCTACGATTACGCCTTCCAGCTGTATGCTGACTTACCTGATAATGATCAACGTCCTTTCCGTATGCTCTGGTACCAGACCGGACCTTATTTCGCCTATTATTACAGCGCCCGCTACCAGGATGTGATCGACCTGGCCAATGCCACCTTCAACACCATCGGTGATGACGTCCTGGAGGAAACCTGGTACTGGCGGGGTATGGGAAAGCTCGCCCTGGGAGATACTCAGGGCGCCATCGATGACATCCGCGAGAGCCTGCGCCTGCATCCTGATTTTGCACCTGCGCTATACCAGCTTTCATTACTGGGTGTCTCACCCTGATCGATTTGGGTTACTTTAATCTGGGGAGGGAATAATATGCTGACCATCCTGCACTTTGCCGATGCCCACATCGATATGGCCAACTATGGCCGACATGATGTTGCCACCGGTCTGCCATTGCGCGTCTTGGATTTCCTCAAATCCCTGGATACCATTGTGGATACTGCCATCAACGAAAAAGTTGACCTGGTGCTGTTTGCCGGCGATGCCTACAAGGACCGCAACCCTGCCCCCACCTTCCAGCGCGAATGGGGTCGGCGGGTCATGCGCCTCTCCCGTGCCGGCATCCCTACCCTCTTGTTGGTGGGTAACCACGATACTTCACCTGCCCTGGGACGTGCCCATACCCTCGACCCCTTCGAAACCCTGGAAGTACCCAACGTGCTCGTCCTGGACCGCCCCACCTTCCTTGGACCTGCCGACCTGTGGGATTTGCCTTTACAGGTGATTGCCCTACCCTGGATATCCCGCTCAGGCCTCATCGCCAGCCAGGATTTGGCCTCCACTGAGCCTGACCAGGTCAACCAGGCCATCGAAGAGCGCCTTACCACCATCATCCACAACTATCTTGATGCCGCTGACTCCAACCTACCCATCGTGCTCACCGCTCATGGCTCCGTGCAAGGGGCTGTCTATGGTGGTGAGCGCACCGTCATGCTGGGTGGTGATCTCATTTTGCCGGGCTCGCTGGTGCGTGACCCCCGCCTGGATTACGTTGCTCTGGGTCATATCCATAAATCCCAGGACCTGAATGAGCACGCCCACCCGCCGGTCATCTATCCTGGATCGATTGAGCGTGTGGACTTCGGGGAGGCCGCCGATGACAAGTTTTTTATCATCGCTCACGTGGAGCGTGGGCACACCGACGTGGAATGGCGCAAGCTCACCGGAATTCGCCCCTTTATTGATCGCCACCTGCGCTTGAAGAGCTCCGAGGACATCACCGGGCAGTTGCTGAAAGCCTTGCCCAGTGCCCGCAAGTTGGAGGGTGCTATCGTCCGATTAGTCTTGGAGTACCCCCGCGATTGGGAGGCCCTCATCGACGAGGCTGCTCTGCGCGAATATACAGCCGGTGCCTTTGAGTTTCACCTGATCAAGCATCCTATGCTGGAAGCAAGGGCCAGGCTTGGGGAGCAGGAAGGCGTGAGCAGCCTCACCCCGCTTGAGCTCCTCGATGTATACTGGCGTTCCAGCCATGTCACCCCGGCTGAAGAAGCCAGCCTGCAGAAGCTGGCCCAGCAGGTCATGGAAGAGCCCGAGGATTTATCCTGATGCAATCTTTTTCCAATATTGTTTTGCTTATCCCTTGGAGTTTCAATGATCCCCATTAAACTCACCCTCACCGGCTTTCTCTCCTACCACGACACGGTCGAGCTGGACTTTACCACCTTCGACCTGGCTTGCATCTCCGGGCCCAATGGTGCCGGTAAGTCTTCCCTGTTGGATGCTTTCACCTGGGTCCTGTTTGGCCAGGCGCGCAAGCGTGATGAATCGCTGGTAAACTTGCAATCCAGTGCCGCTGAAGTCGCCTTGGTTTTTGCCTATGAGGGCAACACCTATCGAGTACAGCGTACCTTGCCCAAAGGCAAAACCTCCATGCTGGAATTCCAGATCCAGGAGCCTGGAAATGGCAAGTGGAAGACCCTCACCGGGCATACCCTGCGCGATACCCAGGCTACCATCGAGCACACCCTCCGTCTGGACTATGAGACCTTCGTCAACGCCTCCTTCTTCCTGCAGGGTAAAGCTGACCAGTTCACCCAGCAAAAGGCCAGCGACCGCAAGCGTATCCTGGGCAGCATCCTCGGCCTGGAAATCTGGGAGACCTATCGTCAACGTGTCATTGAACGCCGCCGGGCAGCCGAATCGGATATCCAGAACCTGGATGGGCGTATGCAGGAGATCAACGCCGAATTGGCTGAAGAAGTTGCTCGCACTGAGCGCCTTTCCAGCCTGCAGGCTGAGTTGAAACGCCTGGGTAAATTACGCAAGGTGCAGGAGGGGCAGCTGGAACAAGCCCGCAAGGTGGAAGCCACTCTCGCCGAGCAGCGCAAGCTGGTGGATATGCTCGCCCGCCAGCTCCAATCTGCTCAGCAACACCAGGCTGAGCTGGAACAGCGCCTGGGTACTCGTATTCAGGAACGTGATGCCTATACCGAGAGAGTTTCGCGCGCCCAGGAGATCGAAGCTGCTTTCGCTGAGTGGCAGGCTCAACGGGCTGAGCTGGAGCGTTGGGATGAAGTGGCCACCCGCTTCAGAGAGCAGGAAACCCGCCGCCAGGCACCGCGCATGGAGATTGAAACCGAGCGCGCCCGGTTAACCCAGGAGCTGGAGTCTCTCCGCAAGGAAGAGGAGACAGACCATGCCCAGGGGAAAAACCGCCTGGAGCTCGAGCTTCAGCTCATCACCGCTCGCAAGGATTTAGAACATGCTGAAGCTACCCTGCAGAAACGCTCCGAATTGGATGATCGCTTGCAGGGGGCTCGTTTGAGGCAGGCTGAAGCCAAGGCTGAGAACCCGCGCCTGAAAACTGAGATGGAGCAGCTCAAAACCCGCATTAACCAGCTCTCCCAGGTTGAAGAGCCTGAATGCCCCTTGTGCGGCCAGCCGCTGGATACTTATGAGAGGAACCAACTGATTGATCAGCTCAACCATGAAGGCACCGAGCTGGGCGACCGCTACCGGGCAAACCTGGCCCATATGGATGAGGCTGGTCAGAATGTCCAGCAGCTCGAACAGGAAATCGCCTCCCTGTCTAAAGCCGAGATTGACCGCCTGGCGCAGGCCCAAGTCATCAGCCGTCTCACCAGCCAGATTGAATCCATCCAGCAGAATGCAGACGAATGGCAGGACAAGGGCCTCCCACGCCTGGCTGAAGTGCAGCAGGTTTTATCCTCCGAGGCCTTTTCTGCCGAGGCACGCCAGCTGCTGGCCCAAATCGATGCTGAGCTAAAGATCATCGGTTATGATGCTGCCGCCCACGATGCCTGCCGCCGTCAGGAAGTGGCTTCCCGCTCCGCTGAGGGCGAATTCCGTGGGCTGGAAACTGCTCGTGCCACTCTCCAGCCTCTCCAGCGTGAGATCGACGAGACTCAACAGCAGCTATCTACCCTGATCACTGAAGTTACCCATCAGCAACAGGATTATGACGATGCTGCTGCCCGTCTGGTTGCAGCCCAGGCTACCGCACCTGACCTGGAAGCCACCGAACGCAGCTTGCATGAGCTGTTGGAGCAGGAGAACAGCCAGCGCATGGAAGTGGGTGCTGCCCGGCAAAAGGTCTTGGTATTGAAGGACTTGAAAGTGCGCCTGAAGGATCTCACTGCCCAGCGTGAAGACCTGGCCAGGCTGGTAAGCCAGTACAGGCTGCTTGACCGCGCTTTTGGCAAGGATGGCGTGCCTGCCCTGTTGATCGAGCAAGCCTTGCCGGAAATCGAATCCCGCGCCAATGAGCTGCTCGAGCGCCTCAGTGATGGCAACATGTCCGTCCGCTTCGCTACCCAGGCTGCCTTCAAAGACAAGAAGCGCGAAGACCTGAAGGAAACCCTGGATATCCTCATCTCCGATGGATCCGGGGCCCGTGATTATGAGCTATATTCCGGCGGAGAAGCCTTCCGGGTGAACTTTGCCATACGCCTGGCTCTTTCGGAGCTGCTTGCCAAGCGCGCCGGTGCCCGTTTGCAAACTCTGGTGGTCGATGAAGGCTTTGGCAGCCAGGATACCCTGGGTCGCCAGCACCTGATAGAGGCCATCAACCAGGTGAAACAGGATTTCGCCAAGGTATTGGTTATCAGCCACCTGGATGAGCTCAAGGATGCCTTCCCTAATCGCATCGAGGTGGAAAAGACTCCCCATGGTAGCACCCTCAGGGTGGTATAGGCTTGTCCTTCATCATCATTTTATCCACTCTGTTCATGCTGCTGGGCTTGTATATCACCTGGCTGGTACATTCCCACAGCAGCATGCAGTTTGTGGTCGATCCGCAGGATGGGATATCCGAGGGTTCCTCTTCACAGGTGTTACCTCTCATCTCGGTGATCGTCCCCGCCCGGAATGAAGGGCGAAATACCCAACGTTGTCTCCAGGCCTTGCTCGACCAGGATTACCCCCATTTCGAGCTGATCGTCATTGATGACCGCTCCACCGATGAAACCCCCCAGATCCTGGCAGAGCTTGAGCAAGCCGATCCTCGCCTGCGGGTCATTCATGGCGTCGAGCTGCCTGACGGTTGGGCCGGTAAACCACATGCTCTGGTACAGGGTGCTGCCATTGCCCGTGGTGATTGGTTGTGCTTCGTGGATGCTGATACTTTTGCCAGCCCTGGGTTGCTTCGCACCACCTATCACCTGGCGCTCCAGCTTCATGCTGATATGGTTTCCATCCTCACTGAACAGATCCTGGGCAGCTTTTGGGAGCGCACAATCCTGCCCCTGGTCTTCTTGGGCTTGTCTTTCGGCTTCCCTGCCGAGCGCGTGAATGACCTTTCCAAACCAGACGCCATCGCCAATGGTCAATACATCCTGATCAAGCGGAAGGTCTATGACGCCATCGGTGGCCACACCGCCGTCAAGCACCGGGTTGATGAGGATAAAGCCCTCGCCATCCTGGTCAAGCGGGCTGGCTTCCGCCTGGTGCTGGCAGATGGACGCCAGGTGGCTCGCACCCGCATGTATACCTCCCTACCCGAGATGTGGGAGGGTTGGACCAAGAATATTTACCTGGGTTTGCTCGATAAACTGTGGCTTTTGTTGTTTGGTGCCCTGTTGGGGATGGCGGTTTCCTTCTTGCTGCCCCTCTGGTTGATTGGTGGGTTGCTCTGGCTTGCCTCGGGCGCTGGGATGGCTGCTGCGTTGGTCACCGGTGAGGCCATTGTTCTTTGGGCTTACCTGTTGTGGAAGCGCCTGCAAGCCAGCCGTGCGTTTGGCATCCCCGCCTGGTATTCCTTCACTTTCCCACTCGGGGCGCTTTTATTCACTGCCATGATGGTAGTTTCAGCCTTTAATGTCATCTCCGGGCGCGGGGTGCTGTGGAAAGGGAGACGTTATCATTAAATATAATCCATTCAATTGTATGATACTAGAAACAGATTGGCGTTTGTCTGCTGGCTTATTAGCCGGCAATATTAGTACAACTACCCCAACCTCACCTTATCCCCACCCCGGTTGATTTCCCACGGGTAAACGATATACGCATCCGTGATGGCTGCATAATAATCGGGGCACAGGCTGCCAAACAAAGTCCGGTGGGGGTTGAAGTGCAACACGCACGTCAGCGGAGTTCCCCCTGCGGCTGCAATGCGGTTTTTCACCGCCGTGATGGTTCTTCCTGAACCCCATACATCATCCACCACCAGGCAACGTTTGCCTCGTAACAACTCATCATTGGGGAATTCGATGAAGCGCGGCCAGGCGAACAGTCCCGTTTTTTGTCGCTCAACCTCTGCCGGGAAGTCCACCGAGGCAGTCAGGATAGTCTGGATGCCCATGGCCTCCGCCAGTAAGCCACCCGGGATGACCCCACCGCGGGTGATGATGACCATCACCTCGAATTCTCCCTCAAACTGAGGCAACAAGTAGTCGATCAGCTTATCAACTTCATTCCAGGTTATTGTTTCATGGCGTATCTCGGGCATCCGAACCTCCCATGGCGAAAAAATAGCCAGTAATAGTCCGCGTTACTGCAAAACTGCGGAGAGTGGTGATGGCGCTCTCACCTCGCCGGTCTGGCCAGCCAGCCTGGCCTGTTCAACATCACGCGCCCATAGGTAAAGGCAGGTGTGATAAGCTGTTGCTGTGTACGTGCTCACCACCGTGGCGAGCATAATGAAGGGTGTGGCGATCAGGATACCCAATGTCACCCCGGTGATCAACCCCGCCACCGACCCCTGGCTGGCTGAAACGATCCCCAATCCCACGCCGAATCCCAATCCCACGCCCACAATACCCAGCAGGAAGCCGATCAATCCGGTGATGGTCTTCACACCTACCGTGCTGATTCCCACCAGGAGCAGGTTGTCCTTGATAATCTGGGTGGCGCGCTTGATTCCCCCCTTCAGGTTGATATCTTCGATCACCATGGCCGGCAGGATCAAAAAGGCAGCTTCGGTCCACACGGTTTCGATTAAACCAGCCAGCAGGTTCCGCCCCCCGCTCCTGCCCTTGCCTCTCACCAGGCTTTTCAACAAATTGACTGCCGTCGAGGCGGCTGCCAGACTGGCAATATCCCAGCCATCTCTCCTCACGATTGCCCAGGCCTTGTCCATCCTGCCATCTCCCTCCGCCAGGTAACCGTAGATGAGATACACCGTCATGGCTGAAAACACATATCCCACCATGTATTGCACGAAGATCATGATCGCCCCCAGGATATAGATCACATATTGCCCTCCCTGGAAGTTTTGCAGCAAAAAGGATATCACCCCGATTGGGATGACCAGGATCAGTGTGACGACGAACCCGGCAACCAGGGCGTAGATGGATGGCTTGATCAGGTCTTTATCCGCCATCGCCATCTGCCATGATTGTTTGAGAAATTCCCACCCGCGTTTTAAGCTATCCATGTTGGCCTCCTGAATGGTCGATCTTGCTATGATGAGTAGAAACCCTGTAGAAACTCCGCTTATTCAGGTCAGGATATTATAGCAAAGAAGGTGGGTTCACCTCAACACGCCAGTCACCCAGCTGTCGTCCCCGTAGCAGTGAGGCCGGGTTAGGTCCTCGTAAAACCAGCTGCCAGCGGTATAGACCACCCATGCGTGAGAAGAAGCATGGCACCGGGCCAACCAGGTCTGTTTCATGCAGGTTCTCCTCCAATAGCCAGGTCCTGATTTGCGCAGACATTGCTTGGGCAATTTTTTCGGCATGTTCCGGGTCGCGGTGTCGATATTCCAACCGCACCAGCTGCGAGAAAGGTGGGTAATGCAATTCACGCCGGTACTCCAGTTCTTGTTGGTAAAAAGCCTGGTAATCATGTCGCGAAGCCGCCTGGATCACGTAATTCTCCGGTAGGAAAGTCTGCAAGATCACCTGCCCTCCCAGCGGGCTGCGCCCGGCGCGTCCCGCCACCTGGGTAAGCACCTGGAAAGTCCGTTCAGCTGAACGCATGTCAGGCAGGCTCAGGCCCACGTCTGCCAGCACCACTCCCACCAGTGTCACCAGCGGTAGGTCCAGCCCCTTGGCAATCATTTGCGTCCCGATTAGCACATCCGCATGGTGGTTGACGAAGTGCCCCAGGATGATGTCATGCGCTCCTTTTTGTCGGGTAGTCTCGAAGTCCCATCTTAATGTGCGTGCCTCGGGGAACAGCCTTTGCACCTCCGCTTCCACCTTCTCGGTGCCAGTGCCATACTGACGGATACGCTGGCTGTTGCATTGCGGGCAGGAGGTGGGCATTTTACGCTTATAACCACAATAATGGCAGTTAAGCTGGTCTTCGGTGATGATCGTCCTCACCCCAAACTTCGCTCCCGCTACGTGGAAGGTGAGTGGCAAGTCACAGCGTGGGCATTTAAGGATATACCCGCAGTCGCGGCAAAAGATATACGTGGCGCTGCCCCGGCGGTTGAGAAACAGGATCGCTTGCTGTTCGTGCTTTAGGATCTCGTTAAGTGAATTTGTTAGAGCCCTGCTGAAGATCGAACGGTTGCCCGCTTGCAGTTCCATGCGCATATCCACCACTTCCACGGGTGGCAGGTCAATGGTTTCAGTTTGCTCGCCAATCCTGCGGTACTGCGAGCTGATCCCGAATTTCTTCACCTGGCTTTCCACTGCCTGGCGGTGCGCCAGGATGCGCTGTGGCAGGCTTAGATAGTGCCATTCTCTTTGTGCTGCGTGGTAGCGGCTGACGATATCCGGGGTGGCCGAGCCTAAAATACACACCGCTCCAGCCATCTTTGCATACTCCACTGCCACCTCGCGTGCGTGGTAATGTGGTTGGATTTCCGCCTGGTAATAAGTGTCATCGTGGAATTCATCCACCACGATCAAGCCCAATTTTGCAAAGGGGGTGAACAAAGCGCTGCGTGGTCCCACGATGAGCGAAATCTCGCCTAAGCGTGCCCTGCGCCAGGTATCAAACCGCTCACCTGCTGAAAGGCGCGAGTGCATACTCCCCACCACTCCCGGGAACCGGCTGACGAACCGGCGAATGGTCTGCGGTGTCAGGGCAATCTCAGGCACCAGCACAATTACCTGTCGACCAAGTTTGAGCGTCTCATCCACTGCTCTCAGGTAAATTTCCGTCTTGCCTGAGCCAGTCACTCCGTGCAACAGGTACGGCTGGACAGTTTTCCCTTGTGCAGCTTGCCCAATTCCTGTTCGAATCTGCTCCCAGGCAGCCTTCTGGTCATTGGTTAGCTCGGGGGGTTCGCTGGCTACGAATTCCATCCGTTCCAGTGGGTCGCGCCACACTTCAGCCTCACCCAGCTGAACCAGGTTGCGCTTGGCCAATGCTTTTAAGTCCGAAAGGTTGCCTCCGCTTTCCGCATATAACCAGGCCACATCCACTGCTTCCGGCTCATGGATTAGCAGCCTGAGTATGGCTTGCCTGCGCCCTAAAGCCGGCGTGCCTGCTCTAGCCAGGCTGGACATTTGCTCTTCAGCCTGTTCAATTGTTCTTGCCAGCTGTGCAGTCCTGATCGTTTTTGCCTGCACTGTTGGTTCTGGAAGCACCGTTTGCGTGCTCACCAATCCCTGTCTGACCAGTGAGCGCATCGACGCCCGCCAATCTGCATGCTTGAAAGCATTGTCCAGCTGCCTGCCACGTAAAGGTCCACGCTCGCTCAGCTGTTTCAGGATGCGGTTTTGCAGGGTGGTGAGTGCGTGCGTCACCGGGTAGAGTGGCGTGCTTTTCTGGTACAGCGTATCGGCTTGTTGAGCCAATCCCGGAGGGATCATTGCATCAATGCAGGCTGCCAGGGGTGCCAGTGTGGCTTCGGCCAGCTCACTCGCCAATCTGATCTGCAGCGGGGTGAGCACTGCCTGTGGGTCGAGCAAGGAGCTCACCGGTTTCGTCTCAGGCACTTCCGGCTCTGCCACGAAGCGGAATACCACCCCTTGTACCTGTTGGCGACCAAAGGGCACTTCCACCAGGTGACCTGGCTGTACCACCCCTTCCAGTTCGTCAGGCAGGTGGTAGTGAAATGTCCCACTCACTTGTGGGACATTGACGGCGACTTCGACGTAAATGGTCATTTATTCTGTGGGATCTTCATCCATCCGTACCAGGCTTAATTGGGCGATGCGTAGACCATCCATCGCTTCAACCTTCAAACACACGCCCCCGGCTTCAACCTCGTCATTGATTTCAGGGATATGCCCCAGCTTACCCAGGAAGTATCCCGCAATGGTATCGTAATGTGGGTCAGACAGGTTGAGCCCCAGCTGCTGGTTGACTGCTTCTATTAACGTGAGACCATCGATTAACACCTTGCCGTCTGGTAAAGTCTGGATTTCCGGGTTATTTTGGTCGAATTGGTCGCTTACCTCTCCTACGATCTCTTCCAGCAGGTCCTCCAGGGTCACCAAACCAGCTGTACCGCCGAATTCATCCAGCACGATGGCAATATGTTGCCGGTTGTACCTGAACTGGTGCAACAGCTCGTTCACCGGTAATGAATCGGGGATGTAGATAGTTTCACGTGCCAATTCTCGCGCCGTGGTATTCTGGCGTTCTGCCTGGTTCATTACCCGCAGCACATCTTTAACGTGTAATATGCCGATCACCTGATCAAGGTTACCCTCGAATACCGGCAACTTGGTGTAGCTGTGTTGAGTCACGATAGAAATGATCTCATCCAGTTTGGTTTTGCCTTCGATCGCCATGATCTCCGTGCGCGGGATCATCACCTGCCGTACCAGCAACTCACCAAAGTCAAATACCGATTCGATCATCTCGCGTTCGGGTTGTTCTAGCACCCCGCCTTCTTCTGACTCTGAAATCATCTGCTTGAGCTCATCCACCGTATATATCAGCGAATGTCCTCCCACCAGCTGCAAGCCAAACATGCGCAATATCAGCCTGGTTGCCCAGTCGAGGATGTCGATGAACCATTTGAAGATCGTCGTAAAGATCTTCATCGGTTGCGCACCCAGCAATGCCACCCGCTCCGGTTGGTGTAGGGATGCCACCTTGGGTACCTGCTCGCCCAGCACAACGTGAATGCTGGTGATGATGATCAGCGATAGCACCAGGGGCAGGGCTGCCAGCAACGAGGTCAGGTATTGCAGATTCGGTGACAGGTTGATGCGATCAAAGGTAGGTATTAGTATGGCTTGGAATGTATTTTCACCCACCGCGCCTAATGCCAGGCTGACGATGGTGATGCCAAGCTGGCATCCTCCAATCAGGCGAGAGCGTGAGGTGGGGTTTTCCAGCCAGCTCTTAACGATTTTAGCCGCAACATTCCCTTCCTCTGCCATCAGCTCAATGCGCGTCTTGTGAGCTGCCACCGATGCGAACTCCACGCTGGTGAAGAAAGCATTCAGTGCGATCAGCAGCAGGATCAGTAAAAAATTCCATACGAACATATTTACCCAACCCCCTTAAATCTGACAGTCATTTCTATTCTAGGATATTGAATGTACTCCATCTCAAGCTGTTTCCGTGCGCCGTAAGATCACCGCTGCACCATACCCCACCACTTGCGACAGGTCACCGGTTACATCCCCTGAGGTGGCATGTCTTAAGATCTTAACTGTATTTGCCCCCAGCTCTTTGGCTGCCCACAACACTGCTGCTAGCGCACCTCTCCCGCAGGCGAAGCCCCTGCCCTCTTCCTCCGCTTTGATCACCGCCTCCGGGTTAAAATCCTCGATGCAACCCAGCATGAACTCATCCAGTTCATTAGCCACCTCTTGTGGGTAGAAATGCGATAGATCCGTACTTGCCACCAGCAGTGCGTTGCGTTCTCGCAGGGTCTCTGCCAGGCATTTTCCTAGTATGTGTGTTCCCCTCTGGCTCTGATCACGCACCATAACTGGTAGGAGCTTGAACTTAGATTGGATCACCCGCTGTAAGAAAGGCAGCTCGATTTCCAGCGAATGTTCTTGGTCATGTCGTACGCTTGTCAGGCCATACCCCAGCGTATCTTCGAGCAGGTCATTGAGGGTTTGCACTGCTTCTTTATCCACCGGCAAAATGCCGAGCGGCGTTTCATAAGCTTCATGCGCGGTGGTCAGGAAGGGCTCATTGTATGGGTAGTGCATGGGGGAAATCACCGCCACCAGCTCCGGCTTCAACCCCTGCAGAGCAGCGAAGGCGTAGCCCGCCACCGGTCCCGAATACAGGTGCCCGGCGTGGGGCGTTATGATGCCCATCACTTCCCCATCCAGTTTTGGTAGCTTTGCCTCGTGAATATATTCATCCACACTCATCGATAGCTGTTTGGGGTCACCCGGGTACCATTGCCCCGCAATCGGAGAAGGTCGAATATCGAGCTTGGCGTCCATTTTTTCCTCCTGATTCCGGATAGATTGTAGCATATTTGGAGATAGCTGCGCATACATTTTTTTATCAGCTATAGATCATTCGAACATTATCACCATTTATTTTGGGTAGGGGAGAAGTGGTACTTAAAATGTCCTCTTTGGCACCCAATCCATGCCTCGACCTTCCTTATGTCTCATCTGCCTTTCGGTGATCTGGGAGAAAGTGATCGAACAAAGGCGTACACATCTGCACTGCCTTGTATGCGCCTTTGTTCGAAAGGTTTCCCCTCCCCCGTGGCTGCAAAGCCAATGGAGGAGGGGTTAGGGGTGGGGGCGTGAGTAATTACTAATGAAATATCGAACAAACGCTCACTCGATTGTCACTGAGAATAATTCCACAACCAGAATTCTTTTCAACGAAGATGAAACTGTTATTGCGGAATCCCCCCTGGTGTTTGAGGGAAGGAACGTATGTAAAGCCCGATTCAACCAGAATTAAATCGATTGGGATGCAATCTCCTTCCTCTTGTCATTGCGAGTATCTCCACAGCGCTCCGCGCATTCCTAACTGGAAGAAACTGGACGATATGTCATTGCGAAGCCCGTTCTTTGGGCTGAAGCAATCTGCTCTCTTATCAGAAACTTCTTCATCGG
>JBAQFX010000088.1:0-9421 GCA_049287485.1 Anaerolineales bacterium | reverse complement strand
CCAGCATGTTTGCCATGGAACAGGGACAATTCTGGGAGTACCATGACATGCTCTTTGCTAATCAAGGAGCGGTTGAGAATGGAGGAGCTTTTAATGACAAACGCTTGCAAGCCTTTGCGGAATCATTAGGTTTGAACATGACTGAGTTTAATCAATGCTTTAATGCCGATAAATATTCTGCCCAGATTGAAGCCGATTATCAAGAAGGTATTGCTGCGGGGATAAACGGCTCTCCTACGTTAGTTGTTAATGGTCAAATACTCACACCAGGCTTTGTCCCTACTTACGATGAAATAAAATCCGCCATCGACGCCATTCTTACCAGCGGTGGTTAACCAAACATAATAAACAAAAAGAGAGCGTAAATTTCCGACGCTCTTTTTTGTTTTAAAGATAATCCTGGAGTTGGCGATTTATTCTTTAGCCAATGAGGCAGTTTGTTTTCCTGCTGCCTGATTTTCCAGCAGCTCAAGCACAAAGCATAATGAGGACAGCCGGTTCATGTAATGAAGTAAATCAGCATTCTCTATTAATTTCATGTGATAGAGATAAGCTAGATGGCGTTCGGCACGCCGTACAATTGTGCGTGCTAGGTCGATTGCCGCACCTGCTTTTGAATCACCCGGGATGATAAAGCCATCAGGAAGGCTGACCTTTGAGCTGATTTGATCGATCTGAACTTCCAGCCACCTCACCCTCTCAGCGTTAATTATTCGAAATTGGTGTGAATTTTCAAGTGAAGCAGATACTTCTGACATTAAGTGATATAAATCTTTTTGAACCTGTAAAAGGATCGATAAGGATTCTGGTGAGTGACACGATGTGCGTGCCAAAGCAATCGTAGCATTGGCTTCATCGATTGTACCAATCGCCTCAATGCGATGATCGTATTTCGGTAACCTGTCTTTTCCTAAAAAGCCGGTATATCCATCGTCTCCTGTTTTGGTGTAAAATCTAGTCATAGTACAACCTTAGTTGAAAGGAGTTTATTATGCAAATCCGATGTCAACATTGTCACCGTCCTTTTGGAATAGATAAAGATATTGTTCACGCTGCATTGGATCAGATGGCCAGCGAACATCTGGTGCATTACGATGTTCACTGTCCCCACTGTGGAAAATCAAATCATGTATCACGAAGCGAGCTCCAACGGGCAGCTCCTGATTGGAAAGATACAACGCATAAAGTTGATTAGTAATCATATAAAAAGGTGTATTGAAAAAACAATACACCTTTTTGCATTGCCGAGCTAGAAAAGTACCATAGCAAGTTCTCTGCGGTACTGTTGGGTGAGTGGGTGATTGTCTCCCAATACCTCAAACAAACTTAATAAGACCTGTCTGGTTTCATCATCGTGATAATGTTTATCCTGACGTAAGATATCGATCATCCCATCCATAGCAGCAGCTATATTCCCTCGCATGACCAGCCGTAAAGCATTTTGGTAAGTGTTTTCCAGGTCGTTATTGCTTAATGTAAGATTTGGCTTCTCTCTCTGTAAAGCAGCAAATAGTGGAAGAAGTGCTTCCATGCGCGCATACTCCTGGCTGGTTGGAAAATTATTGATAATCTGCTTCGCATCTGAAAAATTGCCTTGCATCAGCAGCGCTTTTAATAATCCCAACAAGCCCGCAGGTTGATCGGGTGATTTCGCTAGAAACTGGCGAAAAGATTTAGCTGCCTCATTCCAATTCATGGTCTCCAGCTGACTCTGACCTTTTTCAAGCAACAAATCGATCTGACTTGGAGCCAGATTGCGAAGAAATTCGCTGACTCGAGGCTCAGGCTGCAAACCCAAGAACTCCGCAACGACCTGACCATCGCGGAATGCTTTCACATTGGGTATGCTTCTGACATCATATCGAAGTGCTAAATTTGGATTATCATCCACGTTTACTTTAGCCAGACGAAATTTACCCTGTGCTTCAATGGTATATTTTTCTAGCACAGGAGTTAGTGTTTTACATGGACGACACCATTCTGCCCAGAAATCTACGATAACCGGGACCTGCTTAGAATAAGCGATCACCTCATATTCAAAATCAGATTCGGTAACAATCCTTATATATTCAGACACCATATCAACCTTATCTATTCATCATCAGATGCAGCGGTACCTGGCTGGTTTACCTCAAGCACCTCACCATGCACGTTGATTCTGACCCGAAACCCCATCATGCCCATATAAGCACGACCTTCCTCGGGTATACCGGCTTTTAACACAGCTTCAAATTGCTGCTCCATATTCTTTAATTGATTTTCAATTAATGCTTTTGAAAAAATGTCATCCTGACCAAGCATTTTTGCTGTTTGCTCGGCAAGTTCATCTTCATGTCCTTCGACCATCTTGCCCATAATGTTTAATACCTGGCGATCCACGCTCTCCGAAAGGATATGGCGGTGAAATCCAGCATCGTTCACTACATAGCAAGGTTCATCTCCGACCAAAGCGACCTCGACCGGTTGATCGTTTTCATCAAAAATAAGGCCTTTAAAGAGTGGTTGATACGCCATTTGACCTATCCCTGTTTATGTTGCCTACCTTCAATAATTGCCAATAATATTGCAGCCGCAATACCCAAACGGTGGTCGAGGATTTTACCAGTATCCATCTGGAAATTGATATCCAATAAATAGCGAAATATTTGAAATCGCTGTGAAAAATCAGCCACTTTTTCAACCCCAATATTAAGATCATAATTTTGTGGGATAAGGGTGCCAAGCAACAAACGACGCAGTAATGCATTGCGAATTGAATCCTCTTTCAGGACGCCAATTAAATTGTCTTGAGGGTCAAATACTTCCCATTCATCCTGTACGAGAGAGCGTAAACCTTTTCTGCGAAATCCTCCCAACTTGGTTAAATATTGGCTATCAACAACATCATAAAATGCGGAAAAATCAATGATCTGCCTGGATTTAATGGTCAATAATTCCCGACTTTTCATTTCATCAGCATAAACACGAATATCTTCTTTAAGTTTAAAAATTTTTTGCTGGCTGAATAAAACCAATTGATCTTGCGAGTTGTATATTCGCAATGTTCCCGTCAGCGCAATTACCTGTTTTTTTAATACATAATGATCGTATTGAAATGCACTATCCACTTAATCTCATCCCTATTCTGTAATTTAATCAATTACATCGACAGCCGTTCCAGTAGATTTGTACGTATCTTCCTCGTATGGTGGCGCTTCTGGCTTTGTCCACAAATAAACCCATTTTGCAGCTTGAGGTGTCAGGTTTATGCATCCGTGGCTGCGTGGTCGACCAAAATTATTATGCCAGTAAGTTCCATGGAATGCAATACCATCTTCGGTTATATACGAGTTCCAGGGAACACCGGGCAAATCATATCCATTTGCAGCAAGGTTACCCCGCGCCATGTGGCGTGAGGCACGTTTGTGAAATGTCTCATGTCTTCCCGTAGGCGTAGAATAATCACCATTGCTGAAGACAGCACCAGAGGCGATTCTGGCCATAAACACCGGCTGGTCATATTCATAAGCAATCATAACCTGCTCAGGGATATGAACCTCAATAAGTTTCTCGTATGAAGGGACTCCAGCTGATAGAGGTGTTAACTCGTCTGCAGGAATCAATCGTAGATGGGCGGCAGGGACATAAAACATATATTCCCATTTATCGTCCCTGACTCCATACCATGGATTTCCGTCTGAATCTTGTACAAGTTCCATCACCCAATATGTAGTTGCGTAATAAAAACGATATGCGACTGGTTCATCTTGCCCCGGATCCCAGTGAGCGTCAGTAAAGGGTACTGTTACTTCAGCCAGTATACCTCCTTGGGGAATATTACTGTTTACCGTATTGGTGACTGTAAATACTGGTTGGAGCGAGCCGGAATGAACATAACCTTCATCACCGACCTTGTACCAAACCATATTGAAAGAATCTTCAGATTTACCAATGGTGATATCAGTGATGGGAAGGACCCAATCACGCCAGTATCTTTTCAAACGAGTGCCATTAAAGGAAGGAATATCGTATACATCAACAAATGCATCCAGAACACGTCCTTGCTGGTTCGGTGCCAAGGCTTCAGCTTGATTCAGGATCTCAAGAATGGTATTCAGCAGAGTAAACTTATCTTTATATCGATTATTAAGTAGGGAAAAATGCAATACAGAAGGCATAAGAAGGCCAAAGCTTGCTGCAATTCCAATGCCACTAAATCTAAGAAATCCCCTGCGTGTAATCGATGGAGATGAAATTGATTGATTGTATTTTCTCATTAATAGTGGATGTTAACTAATGTGCCAATATCTGCCCAATAGAAAAGCCATTCAGCATCGGGTATGGTCAAGTTGATGCAGCCATGGCTCATTGGAGTGCCGAAATTGTGGTGCCAATAAGTTCCGTGCAATCCATATCCGTCATAATAGTACATTACATAAGGGACGTCCGGTAGATAATAACCTGGCCCAGACATATCTGCATAAACATATTTTACATAAATATGAAATTGCCCGGTTACGGTGGGATGGAGCCAAGTACCGGTTGAAACAAGAAATGAATTGACGATTACATCCCCTTCATAAGCATAGGTCATCTGGTTGGATAAATCTACATCTATCCAACGGTCACCGTTTCCAATTGGGGGCCAATCGTTATCAGCCGGTTCATCCGTTGGATAAGGTGTATCGGTAGGATAAGGGGTGGGCGTCGAGGTATCGGTTGGAGTGGGTGTTGGTGTATCGGTTGGAGTGGGTGTTGGTGTTTCCGTTGGAGTAGGTGAAGGCGTGATGGTTGGTGTATTGCTTGGAGTAGGCGTATTCGATGCTTTAATCAGGTCGCTTTGTGAAGCAACTAGTACCTCAGAACTGGAGAAAAAAGAATTAATATAAAATCCCATAGCTGGGGAAACTAAAGCACTCGTGATTACAACAAATAAGCCAAGAATCATAATCCACCAATGAAAACGTAAGTGTTTTTTTGGAACAGCTTTGGTTCTTGGAACTGGTCGTACGGGTGTAATATGTAGTTGTGGACTGGTTGCTACTGCTGGTTTCCGGATCGGAGATTGTCGAACACGTTTAACCGCCCAGTGCATCCCTTGCCTGGCACGTACGCTCTGTGGATTGATGGATAAGGCTTTTTGGAGATAAGCTACACTGGCTCGTGGTGAAGATACTGCTGCCAGCCATAACCAAGGCTCTTCGATGTTCGGATTGACATTTGCCGCAATGCGTGCCCAGTATCTCGTTTTGGAATGGTCACCCTCGTGGTAAGCAATCCTGGCATTCTCAAGCGCTTTACGTAATGGATCAGCATTGTCGTTCATGGTACCTGGGTTGCATTAACATCTTCGTTTCGAACAAAACATAGTATGCCTGAAGCAATTCCATTAGCAATAACATCAGGATGGTGAGTCAGGATTTCAAGATCTAAATTCATAAATCCGGTTTCGATGATGGCTGCAGGAGTATCAGGATTAATCTCACTAAAGGCGTGATAATTGGTCATGTCTCCAGTTACGCTACCTGAATGAAATTTAAGACCGGTGATGGCAGCGAATCTGGTTCTTATGCAAGTGGTTAATCTGGCGGCTTGTTCTGGGTATTTGGTAGAGATAGCTGCAGACACTTTAAAACCAGTAGCCTCATCGTTAATATATTCACAGGAGTCTGCATGAATAGATACCAATGCCAGAGCATGATAATTGGTTAATCTTGGGTCAAATTCGGCTAATAGATCGACATCATAACCTTGTGCCACGAGATCCTCTCTTACAAGGCTGGCTACGTTCAAATTAATATCGACTTCACGGTAACCGCCTAGAGCATCTGAGCATACTGCGCCAGAATCATTACCAGAATGACCAGCAACTATACCAATACGTGGGTTTGTTCGAGGAGTTGATGTAGGATATTCAGCCTGGGGAGTTGAGCGTTGAAGTGTCAGGGCGCTGGACAATTTTTCGGAAAGTCCACCAGGTAGCAAACCTGGTTCGGACCAGGCTGTGAACAAAGTTGCAATAACAATGGCAACTCCAATGACTAGTTGAAGCTGTCGAAACATTCCACCCGAGCTACTTTTTGATACGGGTGTATTATTTTGGATAGGATTAGTGGAAGAGGTTGATTCATTGCTCATTTGTATGATACTACCTTAATTATTAATAGATGACAAGTGTTTAGTTTGTTAAAAGTACTTGACTAGGCACGCATGCGATTGTATATTCTATACATGTTATCTTTACGATAAGGAGAGTGCATATAAGATGCCAGAACAACATTTGACGGATAATGATCGTTCTTTTTTACTTTCATTAGCCAGGCAGTCCATAGATAATTATCTCAATAACACTGCTCTTCCATTGGTAGAGTTTGGTATTTTATCTCCTATCCTCAAAGAACAAGGAGCAAGTTTCGTTACCCTGACATATAGGGGATATTTACGGGGATGTGTTGGTGCACTCGATGCTTATCAGAGCCTGGCAGAGGATGTAAGAGAACATGCAATTGCTGCAGCTTTTCAAGATTATCGGTTTCCACCGGTTCAAGCTAAGGAGATGAAGGATATCGAGATTGAGATATCTTATTTAACCCAACCCACACCATTGAGTTATGAAAATCCGAATGAATTATTGGAAAAATTACGTCCGAATATTGATGGCGTGGTAATCCAAGATGGTATGCGACGTGCTACTTTCTTGCCACAGGTCTGGGAGAAAATACCTGACCCAGCAGAGTTCCTCGATCAGCTATGTATGAAAATGGGAGCACCTGCTGACTTATGGCGTAAGAAAAAATTAGAAATTAAAACGTATCAGGTTGAGGAATTTCACGAGTGATTAGTAACTCTCATTGCGGTCGATATTCTTCTTCTTCTCCAAAATCGAATAGAGGTCCGATCGATTGACGAGTGTAGTTTCGATAGATAGCATCTGCAAATAGAGGTGCAACGGATAATACAGTAAGAATTTTCGATCGTTTTTCCATTGGTATGGGGGATGTATCGGTGGTAATGATATGGGAAATTTGTGGGATAGCTTGTAATTCTGCCAGGGCATCGTTGAAAAATAGGCCATGTGTGCAGATCGTATAGATATCTTTTATCCCACTACTCACTAAAAACCTACTCAGTGTAAGGACTGATCCACCTGTTGCGATCTCATCATCATAGATGATAGCCCGATCAAACCCAGATACTTGTTTGGTGATCAGATCGCCGATGAGCACCTTTGTATCTGAGATGCGTGTTTTTTCAGCAGAAATCGAAGACAAGTTAAAGTGATGGGCAAGTCGGGCTGCTGAGCCTGCCCTACCATAGTCTGGAGCAACCACAATCGTATCCAGACGGTTGAACTTAGCAATTTGTTGGAGCTCATGCAAATAATTCACAAAAAGACCACGTGCGGTCAGTGGGTCGGTAGGAATCCTAAAAAAGCCATGTACCTGAGGAGAGTGGAGGGTCATGGTCATTACATGGGTTGCACCAGCAGTTTCAAGCAGGTCTGCGATTAGTCGAGCAGTTATGGAAATACGGGGAGCATTTTTTTTATCAGATCGTGCGTAGGAGAAGTATGGGATGATCGCATGGATCTCACGTGCACCTGCACCTCGGGCAATATCAAGCATCATTAGTAGTTCAAGTAAGTGTTCACTAACCGGAGGGATTAATGATTGAACGATATAAACTGAACGTGAACGTACACTTGCTCCAAGTTGTATATAAAGGTTGTCATTACTGAAGCGCGAAAAATGTGTCGCTTCTAAAGGGATACCTAAATGAAACGCGATTGAAGCAGCTAATTCAGGGTGAGAACGTCCGCTAAATATTCGCACGTCCTCAGGATTGAGTTTACATTCCATATCTTTTCCTCTGCGGGAATAATTAAGCCAGAACTTGATCGGGCATTATTCAGCGAATCTATTCTTCCTTTTTTTATTTCGAATTTAAATTCGTGCTATTAGTATATAACAAAACCCAAATGTCATTAACTATTTTAATGGGTAATTTCTGAAATCGAGGAAAGGAAAATCCATCGAATTTCCAATATTTTATGACTTGAAAAAAGCGCTTTTCAATGCCCAATCATTAATTCTTAGAAAATAATAATCCACTGTAAAGCTATAGCTTATTTACGCGAGACTAATAATTTGTGATTTATTATTTTCTACCGTAGCATTTTGACCATCCGGAAATATAACCAGAGTTTTCTTATCTTGTTGCACCACGGTTAAACCGCGATATTTAATAGTTACCGGCCATGGAAATGGGTTCCTTCCGGTAATTTCAACTTTTGATGAGTTAATGATCTTTACGCCTAGGGTCTTATAAAATGATCCTATAGGTATTAAGCTTGATAGTGTGTTTACTGCTCCCATTGGCTTGCCTGTCTCGCTATGGTAGAACTGATGGAATTTCAGATCAATATTAAACGAAGAAACCACTGCTTTCATAAGTCTTGTGAATAATTCGGCAGCTTTTTTGTGTTCACTATACCGTACCAGTCCCTCTATAAATAAGCCCATAAAGAGAGGAGATACGCTTAAAAATTCATCGGGTAAACCACTCATCTCAAGATTATCAATACAAGACCTTATACCATATGTACTGAGGAACCTCTTTTTATTCATCAAGGTCAGGTTTATAAAGATTTTGGCTTGTTCGACAGAAGGTATACCCACCCATAAAGGTAATAATAAAGTTTGATCCAAGAATTTCTGGCAACCTGCTTGTGCGATCACTTCAACTTCATTCGTTATTCCCGTAACCTGGATTTGTTCGAGGCTTTTATAAATTAAAACACTTGTAACAAAGCCTGAGTCATGATGCCAATGGATAAGATGGGAAGGTATATGATCGATCCTATGGGCGCCTGTTGGCGTCGTACCGTGGATATAAATTTGGATTGGGATAGTACCTTCTTTTTTCGTTTTGATGTGAATAAATGGGCGAATTGCCTGTTGATATTCTTTATGAATTTCCATTATCCCTGATCCATTCAATCTACCCAAAAATTCCACAGGTATAGAGATATGCGAATCACGATCTCGATATTGGTAGCTTGCCTGCTGATCGCTCCATGAGTTATCTACCATGGTTTTTAGCTTATTGGAGATTTTATCCAATAGGCTGATCGTTCTATCGTCTCCCATTCGTTCTCCAATGGAACATAAAGCCTGGCACTCCCCGTATAAGTAAGAGATTAGATCAGGACTCTCAACACTCGAGATATCAATCCCCATAGACCACGGATAAATACTGGAGAAGTGTGGGTTTTCTTCATATCCTGTTTGAATAGTTTGATCCCACTCAGGAATACCATCCATATCACGATCGTGTGTGCTAGATAACCATGAAAAAAAATAATTTAGTAGTTTTGGGAAAGTTTTCTTTAAATAATCAATATCCTGCGTATATTCATACAATGTTAATGTCATTCGAGCTA
>JBAQFX010000087.1:0-29615 GCA_049287485.1 Anaerolineales bacterium | reverse complement strand
ATCGCTTTCAGCCAATGACTGGGCAGAAAGCAAAAGGCAGAGCGGTACCCGCTCTGCCTTCCATCCCCTGGATAAGGGGACATCTCTACTTTGCAGAAAAAGGGACATTTCTATTTTGCATTGACATACTAAACGATAAATATAAGAGGGAGATTGGAAAGTTTTATTATAGGGTGAATATATGAATGTTTCCCATTGAGTTTGGGTGAAAATAGCGAAAAATCTAAAAAAACAATGATCAGGCTAGTATATCTTATAGATATAAAACTGTTACTTATCGGTAAATCGCATTGAGAAAGTCTACTTGTTTTCAATGGATTTGACGTTAAAAATATTTCATGTTATTATGAAAATTAACCTAAGATGAATAAAAGGTAATTCCTTTCCGAGGGAAAAACCTGCTGAAGATTTTTTATTCATCACTTCGTTATATCAGTCAGGCGTATAGTAATACACCAACTTACTTCTACAGGTCATTAAAACCTGAAGAACGTATTTGCGGTCATATTAGGAGAATTAAATATCATGTGTTCCGATGAGATAGCAAAGCTATGAAAGCTCTATTGATAGGATCAGGTGGTGTAGGCGAAGCCATCGCAGTCGTAGCGAAAGACCGTCCATGGCTAGAGATGATGGTGTTAGCTGATTATGACCTGGGACGTGCCAAAGTAGTTCAAAATAAATTGGGGGATAGTGGAAAATTCCCGGTTGAAAAGTTAGATGCCCGAGATAGCAGGGCAATCATTCAGGTAGCGAGAAAATATGGCATCGACCTGATCATGAATGCAGTCAGTAATTTTTATAACGATACTATTTTCGATGCCGCATTTGAGGCCGATTGTAACTACCTGGACATGGCTATGTCGGATTATGGGGCAAACATGGGTAGCCATCAATGGAACCAGGCAAAAAAATGGGAGGATAAGGGTCTACTGGCAATCCTGGGGAATGGCATGGATCCAGGGGTGAGTGATGTCTTTGCCAAATATGCCGCCACAGAACTTTTTGATGAGATTGACGAGATAGGAATAAGAGATGGTGCTACCCTGGAAGTGAGTGGGTATGAATTTGCTCCTGCGTTTTCGATATTGGATACGATCGAAGAATGTACTGACCCACCCCTGGTATGGGAAAAAGATCGGGGATGGTTCACGCTACCCGCTTTTGAAAACATAGAGGTATTTAATTTTCCCGAGGGAATTGGTCCGCTAGAAATCGTGGATATTGAGCATGAAGAAGTGGTGCTTGTCCCGCGTTACATCACATGTAACCGGGTAACCTTTAAATATGGACTGGGTGATAAATTCATCAACGTAATTAAAGTCATTAAAATGCTCGGTTTGCACCAGAAAGAACCAGTCGATGTGAAGGGCGTTAAAGTCTCACCCATAGAAGTGGTTGCGGCATGTCTACCAGACCCGGCATCGCTGGGTGATAAGATGAATGGGAAAACCTGTGTGGGGACGTGGGTGACAGGGCTGAAAGATGGTAAACAGCGAGAAATTTACATTTACCAGGCCACAGATAATCAGGATAGCATGAGAAATTACGGGTGTCAGGCAGTCTCTTTACAAACTGCTACAGGTCCGGTAATCGTCATGGAACTGTTGTCTGAGGGGATCTGGAAGGGGAAGGGCGTGTTTGGATCGGAAGCTTTCGATGCTCGGCCATTTCTAAAACGGATGCCAGATTATAAATTTCCTTACAGAATCGTTGAATACGAAAGTGAATATACAAAAAGCAGATGACCTAACATCATTTATCCAACCATGAATAGAAACTGAAAGGAGAAGAAGGAGATGCATAAGTCAAGTAAAGGAATGACAATAATCGCTGTATTGGTGTTGATTGGTATCTTAGCGTCTGCTTGTGTGAAAGCAACAACTGCTCCTACACAGGAACAACCGGTCACCGTACCAACTGTGGAAACAACGACAGAACCGGTTGCTCCTACTGCGGTACCAGAGAAGAGCCAGATCGTGATCGTCATTGCAGAGGACCCGCCATCCTTTAATCCAACCATCAACGCCAGTGGTTTTGATGTCCTGGTGATGGAAATGGTAATGATGGGGCTGGCTGACCTGGATGAATATGGGAATGCTTTCCCAGAGCTCGCAGTTGAGCTTCCTACAGTGGATGATGGTGATGTGGTCATTGATGAAGATAATGGCACAATGGATGTGACCTGGAAGCTTCGGCAGGATATCCAATGGTCGGACGGTGTTCCAGTCACTGCTGATGATGTGGTCTTCACCTACGATGCCGTTGTAGATCCAGAAAAAGGGTTCTGGATTGCAGGTATCGATTATGTCGATGGTGTGGAAAAAATTGATGACTATACGGTAGTGGTGCATTACAACACCGTCTATCCAGGGTACCTGACCCAATTTGGTGGATATCTTATGGCTGTGTGGCCGGCGCATTACTGTGATGCCGAGCAGGGATTCAGCCAGTGGGATTGTGGTTTACAGCCCCTTAGTAATGGTCCATACGTTCTTCAGGAATGGGTTCAGAATGACCATTTGACCTTTGTGCGTAATCCCGATTATTATGAGGCGGGTAAACCAGCAATTGATGAGATTGTAGTTAAGATCGTCCCTGATGAGGCCGTTCGGAAGCAAATGTTGATCAACGGGGATGCAGATCTGGACATGTGGACTGCCGAGAATGTGATCGCTGAACTGGTAAATGAGCCTAACGTCGAAATCAGCTTAAGCCCAGTCGATCGCTGGGTGATGAGGATCTTCTTCAATCTGGCTGCCAAAGGGACAACGGACCCCGAAGCCACACCACATCCAATCCTTTCAGACGTACGCGTGCGCCATGCGATCCAAATGGCTATTGATTCAGAAACAGTCTCGAAAACATTTTTCTATGGCTACGCTAAACTGGCGTGGACTGAATTCTTCCGGCCACCTTACAATGTATGTGATATCCCACAGCCAGTATATGATCCGGAGGCTGCAAAAGCCATGCTAGAGGAAGCAGGCTGGGTGGACCAGGATGGGAATGATGTGCGTGAATGCCATGGCTGTACAACGGGTGCGGAAGAGGGCTATCCGATGGAAATGGAGTTCATGACATACTCAGAATATGGCGAAGCGCTCGATTTGACCCAGGAATTCATCGCTGAAAAGCTGGGAGAGATCGGTATTAAACTCAACATTTCTAGAGTTGAGGGGACCGTTCTTTGGGAAACAACTGAAAATGGTGGCATAGAACAATCGGGGAACTTTGACATGGATATCTGGGATGATGGGTATTCCGGCAATGATCCAACCGATTTCTTGTGGAGTTACTATTATTCCGATGCAGCCATACCTGATTACGGTTACAACTACGGGCGATATATCAACCCAGAGGTCGATGAGTTGATCGATAACTCCTACACTCTGGATGAAGTTGCACGTCAGGAGTATTTCTGTCAGATGGCAGAGATCTTGAATGAAGATTTACCAGAATTGTTGCTGTTCACAACTGTTGACGCTAATGCACATTCTGCGCGACTTCAGGGTGTACTTTCCAATGCCAATGAAATTGTAACCTGGAATGTAGCTGATTGGACTATAAAGCAATAGTTGAGATTGCAGATATAGATATAGAATAAAAGAAGGAAAAGTGGGCCACTACGTAGCTAGAAGGCTGCTGCAAGCAATACCATTGATGTTCATCATCAGTATCATCTTGTTTGCATTAGTCAATCTGGCTCCTGGTGGCCCACTGTCTGGTAAGGCACCATCGCGACGTTTACGTCCTGAGCAAATCGCGATCTTAAAGCGCCAATTTGGACTAGACCAACCATTAGTGGTGAGGTATGTTTTTTGGCTGGTTGGTAATGACTGGACAAAGATAGACACAGATGGTGATGGGATTAAAGATAGCTATGGGCAGGGTAAGGGCATCATTCGAGGCGATTTAGGGGTATCCTATCGCACCCGAATACCCGTTATTGAGTTGATCCGCAACTCCTTGAAAAACACTGCCTATCTGATGTCGGTTACGCTGCTAGTCGTGGCAATCATTGCCATACCTGTGGGGGTAATCTCAGCGGTTAAACAATACTCTTTTTTTGATATCGTTGTCACCACCTTATCTTTCATGGGGCAGGCAATCCCTGAATTTTGGCTGGGTTTGATTCTACTGCTGATCTTTTATGTATGGCTTAAAAACCCGGTCACGGGAGAATCCCTGCTACCCGCAGGTGGAATGTATACATTGGGCAGTGAGTTTTCACTCTTCGACTGGATCAAACACTTGATATTGCCCGTTACCATGGGAGTGGTGGGCTGGGTTACCTGGTATTCACGCTTTTTACGCTCCAGCATGTTGGATGTCATCCACCAAGATTATGTGCGTACAGCACGTGCTAAGGGATTGAGGATGAGTAGAGTATATTTCAAACATGCGTTGCGTAACGCCCTCCTACCGTTAGTGACCGTATTTGCCCTGGATCTACCGTACATATTCGCTGGTTCACTATATGTTGAGATCATCTACTCGTGGCCAGGGATGGGTCGTTTATATTACCAGGCTGCCATTGATCGCGATTACCCGGTGTTGATGGCAATCCTTAGCATTGGAACACTGGTCGTGATCTTATCAAATCTGCTGGCTGATATCGTGTATGCAAGACTCGATCCCCGCATCCATTATGACTGAGGCAAATAACACATTAACTCATGAAGAGAGTATACGGGGGTTAATCTGGAGACGCTTCCGCAGGCACCCAGGAGCAATTATGGGTTGTATTGTGTTGGGATGTATCATCCTGGCGATAGCATTTGCTGGCCTTTCACCGTATGATCCTGAGAAGTCGGATATCGCAGCACGCTACCAACCGCCATCTGTAGCGCATCCCATGGGAACCGACGCGTTAGGGCGTGACTCAATGACGCGCGTTTTATTTGGTGGCAGGATTTCGCTCACAGTGGGATTATCGGTGATGATGATCACCTTGATCATTGGTGTACCTGTGGGAGCGATCGCAGGTTACTTCGGTGGCAATGTGGATAATGTCTTAATGCGCATCACAGATGCGGCTTTATCCTTGCCATCATTATTAGTATTGATATTATTGAGCGCTATCTTACGCGAGGTGGATGCTCCTTTTTTAAAGAGCAATCCGGTGTTGACCATTGCATCAGTGATCGGTTTACTTGCCTGGATGTTCACGGCTCGACTGGTTCGTGCATCCTACCTGGCCATCCGGGAAATGGATTATGTGACAGCAACGCGTGCTCTGGGTGCCACGAATTTACGTATTATCGCCAGACACATCTTCCCCAATGCCATCGGACCGGTGATCGTGGAGAGCACGCTTGAGGTGGCATATGCCATATTGGAAGAATCAGGGCTCAGTTACCTAGGATTTGGCATCCAACCCCCCACGCCTTCCTGGGGTAACCTGCTCAGTAATGCCCAGGAATACCTGGTCAAATATCCCTGGCTGGCAATATTTCCTGGAATCATGATCTTTTTGTCAGTTATCTCGATCAATTATATTGGCGACGGATTACGCGATGCTTTTGATCCATATAAAGTGCTGCAAAAAATGGGTGAAGTGTGATGGAAACGGTTTTGCGGGTGTTATGCGAGGATGAATGTGCGCGCATTCATGAAGAGACGCTAACGATATTACTAGATACTGGTGTGCGGGTTGATACTGAACGTGGCCGCGGCTACCTTAAACAAGCAGGCGCCCTCGTCGATGCAGAAACACATATTGTTCGCTTCCCACGTAAACTTGTAGAGGAGTGCCTTAAACTCGCGCCCAAAGATTTCAGCCTGGGTGGGCGAAGACCAGATTGTTCAATTCCAATGAACAAGGATCGTTGCGGGGTGATCCTGGATGGGGGAGCCATCTATACCTATGATGCTGAAGCAGAAGTACGTCGACCAGCGACGATCGATGATTGGTTCCTGGCAACCCGTATGGGTGATTGCATGGATGACATCGATGTTTATTGGAGTGTCATTGAAGGGTGTTGGGGGAGATCAGTGGGTGATACCGTCGCGTATTGGAAAGCAATCTTCCAAAATTTTTCCAAGCATGTGCAAGATGCGACCATGACCCCGGAACAGAGTCGCTGGATGTTGGAGGTACTCCAGATCGTATTTGGTAGTCGTGAGGAGTTCCAGAAGACATTTCCCGTATCTTTCATCTTATGTCCAGCATCTCCATTGATGATCGAAGCTGAGTATACCGATGCTTATCTGGAGACATTGGGGTGGGGCATTCCGGTAGCAGTTATGACCATGCCATTGTATGGGTTATCAGGACCAGCTTCGCTGATATCGGAACTTGTGCTTGCTAATTGTGAAACGCTCGCCATGCTGTGCCTGATTCAATCAGCTGCACCGGGCACACCATTCATATATGCTGCTGCTCCAGTCATTGCGGATATGCACTCAGGCAGGTTTGGAAGTGGTGAGGTGGAGCATTCTTTGATGGGTGCAGCGGTTACTGAAATCGCCAGGTATTACAAGTTACCCGTTGAAGCAAGCGTGGGTGGTTCCGATCACCACATACCTTGCATCCAATCCGCATATGAGCGTGCTCTGAACTATACCTTGCCCATCCTGGCAAAGCCAGATTTACTGGTTGCGCCAGGCTTGTTGGGAGGCTCGACCGTTTTTAGTCCTGAACAATTGGTCATTGATGTGGAAGTGATCCGGCGCTGTAAACGACTGTCACGAGGGATAGGTAGTAGTAACGAGCAATGGCTGGGAGAAGTGATCAGCGCGTTAGGGACAGGAGGTAATTTCCTGAGCCATCGCTCTACACGGCAGGCAGTACGCTCTGGTGAAATCTATTACAGCAAACTAGGAGAGCACAGTAGTTATGACCAGTGGTGCCAGTCAGGCTCACCAGACATCCTAAGTGAAATCCGTCAATATATTCAAGAATTGTTAACTGACAAACAATCTCTACCCTTACCAGAAATCGTCGAGAGAGAACTTGATCACTTAGAAAGAAAAGCTCGCGCGAAAGAATAGATTAGAAAGCGAATAAAATAGAAAAAGTACAGAGCAGTAATCATCATCCCGGAATTAAACAAAAACCAACAATGGAGAAATCATTAATGCCTACCCAATATCCACCCTTAGAGCCGTTACGAACATCGTACCACCTGCGATTTCTGACCGATCAGCAATTAGATGTATTACAGAATGCCACCCTGGAGATCCTGGAAAACACTGGGGTGAGATTCCCATCAGAAAAGGCGTTGACAATCTTTGCAAATCATGGTGCACAAGTTGACTGGCAAACTCAAATTGTCAGGATGAAACCTGGTTTCGTATTAAAAGCATTGTCGTCAATTCCAAGATACTTTTTACTTGGAGCTCGCAATCTGGCATATGATTTACAGTTGGAAGATGGAGTGACCTATTTCACCACGGACGGCTGCGGTGTAGAAACGATTGACTTTGATACCCGGGTGCGCCGGCCATCTCGAAAGGAAGATGTAGGCACCATGGCACGGATCTCTGATTACCTTCCTTCGATTGGCTTTATCTGGCCAATGGTCAGCGCACAAGACCACGGTGAGACTGCTCCTTTACATGAGATTGACGCAGCCTGGAATAACTCGGTGAAACACGTCCAGAGTGAAACTGTGATGGGTGAAGTCCCTTGCCGTTACGCGGTTGAAATGGCGGCAGTGATATCGGGCAGCCGAGAAGAGATGCGTCACAGACCACCATTTTCATTGGTAGTATGTACGATTGCACCACTTGTACAGGACACTGCTGGTATTGAAGGTGCATTGGTGCTGGCTGAAGCAGGATTACCGGTTGGTTTCCTGGCGATGCCGACTCTGGGCACAACTGCTCCGGCAACCTTGGCAGGGGCATTCGCCATGGGAGATGCAGAAATCATCAGTGCGGCAGTGCTTATGCAACTGCATGCACCGGGAGCACCTGTTTTTCATTCCTTGATGCAGGCCTGGGCGGACCCACGCACAGGTGGCTATGTAAGCTATTCTTTGGATAGCCGCACGCGGTATGCACCGGTAGAAATGGCACACCATTGGGGAATGGCCTCTTTGGGGGCATGTTATGGGACAGATGCTCACGAACCAGGTACCTGGCAGAGCGCGGGTGAAGTGGCACTCGATCCATTCCTGGCCGGATTGGCGGGAACTGATATCGTCACAGGCCTGGGACTTTCTGAGACGTATACGCTACTTTACCCAGAACAAATCATCATGGATGATGACTTATACCAACGCGCACGTTATCAGCTGATGGATTTAGAAGTGAACGATGAGACATTAGCACTCGATACGGTGCATGCGGTTGGCCCAGGAGGCCACTACCTGGGACAGAGACATACCCGCAACCATTTTCGTAATTCTTTGGTACGCGGAATAACTCATCAGATTGGCGAAGATGGTAAATACCTCGATCCCCGCCAGGTAGCGATAGAAAAAGTTGATTGGATTCGCAAGAACCATCAACCTGAACCTCTGGAGATCGATAAACAAAATGAGTTAAAGCGTATCCTGGCAGCAGCTGATAAGGAAATCTGTAAAGGATAGATAGTATGGTGAGTGATACCCCCTCCCTCCAACCGATTAAACCAACATTTCACGTGCAGATCCTGGAAGAAAGCCAGCTTGACCAGCTACAGTCTGCCACGCTTGAGATATTGGAACAGGTGGGAATCCACTGTCCGTCGGAAAAGGCACTCAAGATCTATGCAGAACACGGAGGAGAAGTAGATTTTACCCATCAGCTGGTCAAATTGCCACATCACATTGTCATGGATGCTATGAGTCAGGCCCCACGCTTTTATACCATGGGGGCTCGATATCCTGGCTTTGATTTGCAGTTAGATGGAAATGCACTTTACTGTGCCACGGATGGATGTGGGGTGGAAACGATTGATTTTGTCACCCGCCAAAGGAGGCGTTCGAAAAAAGATGATGTGGGAACCATGGCGCGGGTGACAGATTATCTGAGCGCCATTGGGTTCTATTGGCCGATTGTCAGTGCGCAGGACTATCCCAAGACGGCACCGCTACATGAGTTGGATGCTTCATTCAATAATACGATCAAGCATGTGCAGTCAGAGACGGTAATGGGAGAATGGACAGCACGTTATGCGATCGAAATGGCGGATGTGGTGGCAGGTAATGAAGAAACACGTCGCCAGCGCCCACCGTTATCCCTATTAGTATGCAGTATTGCTCCTTTGGCACAGGATCGGGACGGCCTGGAATCGGCATTGTTATTCGCCCAGGCGGGATTGCCGGTTGGTTTCATGTCGATGGTCAATACAGGCTCGACTGCCCCAGCTACTATAGCCGGAACTTTAGTGACGGGAGATGCTGAGATTATCTCAGCCTTAGTGCTGGTCCAAATGGCATATCCAGGGACGCCAGTGTTTCATTCTTTAATGCCGGGTATCATGCACCCGCGAACCGGTGATTACCAGAGCAGTACTTTCGAAGGTTCACTTTTATATCCTCTGGGAACGGAAATTGCGCACCGCTGGGGTGTCCCAACTCTGGCTGGGGTCTTTGGTACCGATGCTCAAGTGCCTGGTTGGCAGTCAGCAGCAGAGGCCGAATCATCATTAATACTATGTGCACTGACAGGTGCAGAAACAGGGAGCGGATTAGGTCTGGTTGAGTCATGTATGCTCTTGTATCCGGAAGCGGTTTTGTTGGATGCAGACGTATATCATCGTGTACGCAACGAAACTGCTGGGTTGGATACCAGTCCAGAGGCAATTGCCATGGATGTGATCAAGGAGGTGGGTCCTCGGGGCCATTTTCTGGCACACCGTCATACACGCATGAATCTGCGTAAGCGTCAATATTCAGAACTGACCGGGCAACCACGATCTGGTGGTGGTTACCGCGATCCAGTGGAAGTGGCTAGAGAAAAAGTGGAGTGGATTCTTGCGAATCATTTCCCGCAACCCTTGGAAAAGGCTCAAAAAGATGAATTAACCAGAATACTTGCTAGCGCTGATAAAGAAAAAGGACAATAGAGAAATCAAAGGCGAGATCAATTGAAATTAATACTAGTAACCACCTGGAGGAATCATGCGTCTATCTGCCCAAGTTCTGACAGAAGATGAACAACATCGCATCCATAACATGAGCTTACGCATCCTGGAGGAAGTGGGCATTCGTTTCCACGGTGATCGGGCTCCGAAAATCCTGATGCAAAATGGGGTCAAAATTAATCTAGAGGATAAGATTGCCAAGATTCCGGCTGAATACGTCGATCAGGCGATTAAAACAGCACCGAAGACCTTTGTATTAGGTGCAAGGAACCCAGTACATAACCTGGTTCTACCAACAGCTTACACTCGTTATGGTATCGATGGAACAGCGGCCTTTGTCCTGGATTTTCAGACGGGGAAAAGACGATATGGAACCAGTAAAGATATCGAGAATGCATTAAAAATTTTTCAACAAATGGATATGGGTGTAATGGCATGGGCACCAACCTGTGCCGAGGATATTCCAGCCAATATCCGTGCTTTGTATGAGTTCCTCCATATGGCACGCTTCAGCTCAAAGCATGGAGAGCACGAGCTTCACCGGGTGGAACAGGTCCCTTATCTTGAGCAAGGGTTAATCGCCATCATGGGAAGTGAAGAAGCGTTACGGAACAGCAATGCATACTCATTAATCTATTGCCCGGTAGCTCCGCTGACCCATGATGGTCAAATGCTAGACGCCTACCTCGAGTTGGGAGAGATGGGGTTACCGGTGATGGCGATGCCTATGCCAGTGAATGGTACTACCGGACCTGCCAGTTTATTTTCAAACATAGCCTTAGCGAATGCAGAAATGTTATCATCACTGGTTATTTTCCAGTTAGCTAACCCCGGCCGGCCGATTATATTTTCGAGTGCGACAGCTACGATTGATTTCAGGAGCGGTGCTTACCTAGCCGGCGTACCGGAAATGGCACTTCAAACTGCAGCCTTAGCAGTGATGGGAAAATTTTATGGCTTTCCCACCAGTGGTGCCGGGTTTACCTCAGATGCCAAACAAGCCGGTCCGGAAGCAGTGATAGAGAAACTCATTACGACTTTACCGGCTGTTTTAAGCGGGGCTGATATCCTGGTGGGGTTCGGCGAAGTTGAGAGCGATCAACTGTTGATCTTGGAGCAAATCGTGGTGGATAATGAAATCGCACATTTTTGCCAACGATTAGCAGAAGGCGTGGATTGCTCTGAGGAGAAGGATTTATTCGAAGATATCGTGCATATCGGTCCGGGAGGGCACTTTTTAGGGGCCAGGAGTACGAGAAAGGCTGCGCGAAGTACGGAGTTTTTTACATCACAATTAGTTGATCATCACGCTTATGAATCCTGGGTAAATATGGGTAAACCATCCATGTACACAAAGGCACGAGAAAAGGTGGCAGAAATATTGGAGCAACCCCCGATTGACCCTTTGCCTGAAGAGGTGTGTGAACAGTTGGATCAAATCCTACGTAAAGCCCAAAGAGAAATTCCTGAATGAGCAGGAGTATTTCGACTATGTAATTCACCGATAATCCACAGGGGGAAAGACACAAGTAAACGAATGAAGATTTGAGTGGTCTAAACCGGATCTCTTATCATAACAGGGTTTATTCGACCACTTTCCAATATTTACGAACCATCCCCGCCCCAGGTTCCTTAAATTCAGACCAATTAAAATCCTGAGTTAGCAGAAATTCATGAGCTTTCGTCTCAGGTTGACTGGTTCCCGGGCAGAGAATGATCATTCCTCCAGGTTTGGTCACTCTTTTCATCTCGATGTATTCCAACTCGGGATTATCACCAAAGACATGCCCCCCCATCGTGACATCTGCGAGGCCAGGCGGAAAGGGTAGGTCAGTGATCAGACCATCCACTGTGTAGACGTTGGTTAATTGTAAAGCCTGTACTTTCTGTTTGAGGTAAAGGCGTAGATTACTGACTGGTTCAACCGCATATACGATCGAAGCAGTTTCTGCTGCGACGAAAGCTAACCTGCCGGTGCCTGAACCAATATCGATGACAACCTTCTGATTGAAGTCGACCAAAGAGCGCAGCTCATCAGAATCCCAGCCTAAACCAGGTAATGCATCATAAATCGAAGGGTTCACTGCATAAACTACCAGATCATTAATCGAGTCCAGGATATTTATCTCAGCCTGGCGAATTCGTTCTGAGGTTGGAGATGGAAGAGTCTCTAAATTGGTCAGAATACGGTCTAGCCAGGGAATAATTTCTGGACATTTGTGACGCAAATACCATTCAACGGCCGGATTAGCTTGCAGAGCTATGGCCAGCTCCTCTTCAGGTACCCAGCCTGGGAACCAACTCAGCTGAACCCGCTCGAGCAGGAGCAGGGTATTGAAAGAAAGGTTGGTGACATCGATCCAATTGACAGGCATATCGTTAGTGATTTATGATGCTGATATGAGTGGTTTCTGCATGATGTAGAAATGAAGTTCATCCAAAATTTGGGTGGTTTTGTAACCCATCTTCTCATATAGCCTGATCGCCCCAGAATTCTGCTGATATACTCCCAACTCAATTTTATCCATCCTGCCTGTATATCTCTCCTCTAGCATGGTCAAGACCGCAGTACCAATCCCTTACCCCTGGAAAGCTGTTTTTAGGATCAAGCCATGTAGATGCAGCGCATCCCCACGCTCCTCGATCCAATAAAACCCGGCCAAAGATTCACCCTGGTATATGGCATTTACTACACCACGAGTACGGAAGACCTGGCTATATTCATCCCAGGTCATTTGAAGGTGATGCAGCGCATTATCCAGGTAATCCCGACCGTCTTCCCACATCATTTGCAGGAAAAGGTCATATTGTTCAGGAGTAGGAGAAGAGAACTTTATCAAAGTTTTAAAACCTTAAGGACATGCAGGTCAGACCGCCATCCATCTTCTGGACCTCGCTGACATCTAATTCGATGATCCGCATTCCCAATTGGGATAACCTGGCTTGTGTCTTTGGAAAACCTTTCGGCACGATTAAAGTGTCGTTGACCCAGAGCGAATTGGCGGCATACTGCTCATTTTCATCGAGGATGATCTTCTCGTAGCTGGTAAAACCAGGGTAAACAGCCATATCTTTGGTGACAAGGAGGGTGTTCTTACCAACATAGTTCACGCTTGATTTCAGGTGTAAACCTGCTGCAACGGGAACGGTCTCTGAGGTGTGCCCGGCAACTGCCAGGAGAGCAGCCAGCTGAGTGGCACCCTCATTATTTGTTCGTTCGGACAAACCGATGAAGAAATGCTCACCAATCATGAGCACATCACCACCATCAACTGTGCCAGGCGGATTGATATGAAAGACTTGGCGATAATACTCAATAAAAGGTTGTAGGGAGACTTCTTCTCCCTGCCTGGAAGGAGCACCGGGACGGGTGATCACTGCGATTTTTGAGGTGATGATGGCAGGATCTTCAACGAAATAAGCATCCGGGTAGGCTAGTTCAGCAGGAAGGACGATCACATCCATGCCCAGGCTGAGTAATGCCTGGCGATAAGCGTGGTGCTGCTGCAGGATGATAGCGTAATCAGGTCGTCCGAGGTTAGCCGTGGTTAAACCATCAGCGAAATTTTCACCCGGCAGGCGTGTGATGGCATGAGTAAACATTGTTTAATTGTAAGCCAATATTTCCTGGATACATCAGATTGTCCATTGATCATGGATAATACCAGCGAGATACCAGTTATTGTTGTCTTGCATGAACACCAGGCGCAAGCTGCGCCAATCCATTCCTGCATATTGGGGATCGAAGCCGGGAAAATAATACTCCACGATCATGCCACCGGGATAGAATTCCAGGTTGTTATCCATAGAGGTACTCACTCCCAGGCGATGATTAAGTGCTATTTGAGGAGCATCGGCGAAATCCACATCGTAAACGAATTGAGAATAATACTCTGCAAAGGGCAGCTCGATGGGAGCACCAGAGCCATCATAATTGCCCCAGGTATAAATTGTGCTATCGGTCAATAAACCAGCGACTTCATTTGCTGAAAAGACCTGGTTAGTATCCTTCACAAAGGCGTAGGGAGAAAAGCGTAAACCAAGTAGGGGGTGGATGTATTTTGATAAGCTGAGCATATCCTTGTTTTTAAGCAGCGTGATCACTTCAGAGGCCTGATCGAGCACAGATTGCTGGGCCGATAGAGGGGTAGATGTTGTAATAAGGCTAGGTAGAGTGGTAGAAATAGGTTGAATCAGGGTTGGCTCAGAAAATTCCAGGGTGGGAGCAGTGGTGGGTATGGCGGTGAGCGAAACCGTTGGGGCAGCAAAGTTACATCCTGAGAGTATGCTGCTAAGAAGGACAAAGTATATAAAATATTTTGTGGCCATATTTTCTCCGGAAAGGTTTAGATGATGAGGATGATAAATTAGGTATGAGAAATTTATTCATCATAAGACGTTATTGGTCGGTGAAAGGTTTCTGAACCAAGGCCTTTGAAAATTTATCTATTGGTAATCACTATGATACAGCCAATTGTTACTTTATGCTCAGGGTTATTTGAATCCGGGCTTGCATGTATAATAATGCGTGACATCTGGAAATTAATGAAATATTTACCTAATTTACAGGGTTATATGATTTGATTTGAGATTGCTATAGAGGAAGAGGAGGAAATCTTGCCGGTAGAACCTCATATTGAGCATCATTTTCGTGCTAATGAAACAGTACGGGATATCGTCATAGGCATGGCAGATGGCTTAACTGTACCTTTTGCTCTGGCAGCAGGTATCTCAGGGGCAGGCGCAGCTACGAATATTGTAGTACTGGCAGGATTGGCGGAAATCGCGGCTGGATCAATCGCCATGGGCCTTGGAGGATATCTGGCAGCCAGAACAGATTTTGAACATTACACCACCGAACAGCAAAGAGAAAATTGGGAGATCGATCACCTGCCAGAACGAGAGAAGGAAGAAGTTGCAGATGTATTTCGTAACTATGGGATAGCTGATGTTCACATTCAACCCATCGTCGCTGCGATGAGTAAAAACCGGGAGCAATGGCTAGATTTCATGATGCGTTTTGAGCTGGGTCTGGAAGCACCAGATCCCAAAAGAGCCCGAATCAGTGCCGTGACCATAGGGTTATCGTATATTGTTGGAGGTATTATCCCACTCAGCCCTTACATATTAATCCATAGTCTATCTACAGCATTAATCGTTTCGATCATTGTCACGCTGCTCGCCCTTTTCCTGTTCGGATATATCAAGGGGCGCTTCACGGGAATAAAAGCGCTGAGGAGTGGGCTTCAAACCGTTCTGGTTGGAGGGTTGGCAGCAGGAGTTGCGTTCTTGCTCGCCAGGCTGATTGGATGAAAATTATGGTGCGTTGTATGCGATTTGCAAGCACATTAGAGGAGGTATAAATGGCACACTCAGAGGTCAATATCAAACGAATCGCTATCTCCACCGGAGGAGGTGATGCACCGGGCTTGAATGCGGTCATTCGGGCAGCAGTGCTATCTGCCATCAACCGGGGTTGGGAAGTATATGGCATACGTGATGGATACAATGGCTTGCTAATGCCAGAACAATTCCTTGAGGGTGGATTAATCCGCCTGACACGTGAACGAGTACGAGGTATTACCCACCTTGGTGGCACGATCATCGGCACGACTAGCCGCGGTAATCCTCTGCGATTCCCGATCAATGGACCGGATGATACGTTGATTGAGATTGATCGCTCTGATGAGCTGATCCGTGCCTTCAGATTGCACCAAATCGATGCACTGATCTCCGTTGGAGGTGATGGTTCCATGGAGATTGCCAACGAGCTGGCAAAAAAAGGATTATGGGTCGTTGGAGTACCGAAAACGATTGATAATGACCTGGAAAAAACAGTGATCACGTTTGGCTTTGATACTGCATGCGCTTTTACCGTAGAATGCCTGGACCGGTTGCACACCACTGCCGCTTCGCATAACCGGATCATTGTGGTGGAGGTGATGGGGCGGTATGCGGGTTGGATTGCCCTTGAAAGTGGGCTAGCTGGTTCGGCGGATGTTATCCTGATCCCGGAAATTCCATTTGATCTGGGAAAAGTGGCTCAGAAAGTCCGTGATCGAGAGGAGCATGGAAGCCTGTTTTCTATCGTAGTGGTCGCAGAAGGGGCAATAGAGAAAGGAGGAAGTGTTTCAGTGATCAGTAGAGAAACCGGACGAGCAGAACGTCTGGGAGGGTGCGGCGAAAAAGTTGCCGATGAATTACAGACAATCACCGGCAAGGAGACTCGCCTGGTGGTGCTTGGACACCTGTTGAGAGGTGGTTCTCCGACACGATTCGACCGCCTGATTGCCCAGCGATTTGGTGCGGCAGCCGTACGGGCGATTGCAGAAGGTCAAAAGGGAATCATGGTGGCGCTCGACCCTCCAACGGTGAAATACGTCCCCCTGGAAGCTGCCACAAAACGCATGAAAACAGTACCGCTTAACTCGGATATTATGCTGACAGCCCGGGATATGGGTATTTGTTTCGGTGACTAAATAGTATTGTTATGTGATCAAATTAGGGAATCAACCTGTTCGATTGATAAATGAGCCAGGGTTTTGACGACTAAATCCGCCCCGCTGAGTGCCTCGGGCGGATTTATGGTTGTGACCGCAAGGCGATTAATATTAGCCTGCCGGGCAACTGCTATACCCGGGATGGAATCTTCGAGAATGAGACAATTTTGAGGAGATTCGCTTAGCTGATTGGCAGCCAGGAGAAATACTGCCGGATCGGGCTTGCCAGGCAAGTTACCAGGAGTCACCAGGGCAGAAAAATATTTACGGATCCCTAATTCCTCAACCAAAGCTTCCACATTCTCAGGTGGTGCGGAAGAAGCCACTGCTTGTTTGCATCCATGCAGATGAAAGCTTTGAAGCCAATCCATAACTCCAGGTAAAGGAAGGAGGTGGCCAGGCAATGCCTGCCTGAAGGCCAGCTCTTTTTGAGCAGCTACGCTTTCTACCCATTGGGGATCCAACGGCTTACCTGTAAGATAGGGCAGCAAATCGTGATTCTTAAGACCATAAATATATTGAAATTTTTGCTTGTTGAAGGGGATGCCTAATCTGGTCAGGATTTGCTCCCAGGTAGCGAAGTGCAAAGGGCTGGTATCTGCCAGAACCCCATCCATATCCCACAAAACAGCTTTCGGAAAAGGCATAGGCGTGATTGTACCACCGGGGAAGATTTTTCCAATGAAATGATAATAGATTGACTTTATAAAAACCATTAGTATGGAGAACATCCAGTTAGTAAGGTGGGTAAAAATTTTTCACGGATAGATGTCACCTCAAGTTGGTGACATCCTGCCTTGATATCGGATATATCGATATTTACAATATATTCAATATATTGAATATATTGGAGTGTTCGTTTAAGGTTTACCTTGCCCATGGCCGAAATTTCCAAACCGGAAAAACTATTTAAAGCTTTAATGCACCCTGCCAGGCTTTCCATCCTGGAGATCCTGCGGGATGGTGAACAATGTGTCTGTCACCTGGAAGCTGTGATGGGTTTCCGGCAAGCTTATATCTCACAGCATTTAATGGTGCTGCGTGAAGCTGGATTGGTTGAAGATCGACGAGATGGGGCCCGGATTTTCTACCGGGTGATCAAACCAGAAGTATTCGACCTAGTTGACAATGCATACAAAATAAGTGGTGTGAAGTCGATCAGTGTGGGTAAACGTAAGGTTGACAATTGCCCATGTCCAAAGTGCAACTCTTCAGGGGATTGAAAATATATATTCGAATGGAACTTATATAACGGTGAGAATTAACCATGACTGTTATCATAGAATTTACCATTGACAAATTTACCTTCAGGATAGCAACTGATCGTTCTTACAATGACGAAGGTGTCTGGGCAAAGCTGGAAGACGGTCAGATACGCATTGGCATTTCTGATTATCTGCAACAACGCAGTGGTGATGTAGCTTTTACGGAGGTCAAACCTGAAGGCAATGTGGTGAAACAAGGCGAAGAAATCGCGGTGATTGAAACCATCAAGGTAAATATCAGCATAGGCTCACCAGTTACTGGCACAGTGATTGAAGTCAATCCGGCGATGAAAAGCTCCCCGGAAGTGATCAACCAAGACCCGTATGAAAGTGGCTGGTTGGCGATGCTTGAAGCTAAGGATTGGGAAAACGACGCCAGGTATTTGCTGAATGCACACACTTATTTTGCCAAAATAAAGGGCGAAGTTGAGCAAGAGGTAAAACCAGAATGACCAACATCGATCATAAAAATGTAGTCGTCATTGTTCCCTGCAGCGGGATTGGAAAAACTTATGGAACAGTCAGCCGGCATGCTGCTTATAACGTCACTGAAGATTTACATCCTGAAGATACCTTTTTGGTAGCGCTTTCCAAGCTGGTGCTAGGAGATGAAGAGGCAAGGTCAATCGTGGAAGGGAATCTTGCCATCACCATAGATGGTTGCAAACTGGCCTGTGCCACCAAAATGGTTCAGGAAAGTGGGGGAACGATTGCACGGGATTATGCTGTGTTGGACGTGTATCGGCGATACAAGCAATTCAAACCGCACGGGATAGCTGAGCTGGATGAAGGTGGGGAGCATCTTGCTCATGCACTGGCTGTTGAAATAGCTCAGGTTGTGGATGAGTTGAATGCTGGTATTGAAGGAGGCAAGAATGGTTGATCTGCCAAGGAAGAAAGTGGGAATTGTAGCCTGCTCGGGTGAGGAAATCCCTGAAGGCACAGTTACACGACTGGCAGCCTTGCGTGTACTGGAGCAGCTGCGCCCAAACGATACTGTTACCATTTGCTTGCCGCTTTTTTTAGCCGGTGGTGAAGGTGACCGAGCGTTTGCCAAGTTCTACCCAACTATCTCAGTGGATGGATGTGAGTTACACTGTGCACAAAGAGCAACTGAGAAATATTCCAACACTCCGGCAGCCAGCATCATGGTGCGCGATTTGATCGAGGAAAATAAACTCGAGCTACCAGAAGGTAAACGACGATTGAACGCGGGTGGCCTTCAGGCTGTTGAGGTTACTGCTGAGAAGATTACCGATTATGTCGATATATTGTTAGGAAAACATTGGGAGCGGAGACCTGGTAAGTTCAGACAGCTGGAGACCATCAATGTGCCACCTGTGGAATTTGCTCAAGAACCGAATATTGCCACTTGCGCATGCGGGTCGGGTATACCTGTTCAAACATTAATCATTTCTGGAAAAGAAGTAACACTGGTTGGTTTACCGCTAATCCTCCAGCAATTCACTGAAGCGGAAAAAGCTCCCAATGAAGCAAATATAGATGAACTTTTTAAAACCATCAAAATATACAACCAGATTCCTGCTGAGGAAGAATCAGGTTATCGCGAGGGGATAAGCAAAGCATACAGGGATTATTGGTTCAAGGGGAATAACCGATGAGCCATACTACTATCTACAAAACGGCCGTTTCGTGGAAAGGTGAACACCTGGGGCACCTCGTCATGGGAAACGGGCCTGAGATGTATTTTTCCGCGCCACCTGATGCGATGGGACTTCCTGGCGTATTGACCCCGGAAGATGCCTTTGTAGCAGCAGTGAATACATGCATCATGATGATGTTTTTATGGTCTTGCGAACGATTGAAGTTGTATTTGATAAGCTATCAGTGCAGAGCAGAAGGAACAAAGTTGATCGAGCTGGATAAAACGGAAATATTCACAAAAATAGAGCTTTTCCCAGAAATCAGTGTGAATGCCAATAACGATTTACCAGGAAGTATCGAAGATCGAATCCTAAGGGCATTGAAATTGGCACAAAAGTTTAGCCTGGTAGCAAATTCAATCAAATCAGAGGTCAAGATTGACCCGGTGATTAAAATCATTGATAGCACAGTCTGCGCTAATTGAGACAATTTGAAACAGAAACAATGCATATTCATATCAGGAGATTCATCATGCTAACTGTAAAAGTTCTCGGATCTGGCTGTGAAAATTGTAAAAAAGTTGAAGGGATGGCCCGGAAAGTGGTGCTGACCATGGGCTTGCAGGCTGAGGTGGTCAAGGTGACCGACTTAGCGGAGATTAAAATGTATTCCATATTGGGGACACCTGGATTGGTCATCAACGAGAAAGTGGTCTGTGCAGGTCGCATACCGAGTGAGGTAGAAGTGACCACATGGATGGTTAATGCCGAAATGGTGCAGGGGTAATATGGCGGCACAAAAAACTGCTATCGTACAGCCTGATTCAGTAGCTGGTCAACTTTCAAGACTCGATCGTTACCTGACCTTGTGGATCTTCCTTGCCATGGCACTCGGAGTAGGGCTGGGATATTTGATGCCAGGAGTGGTCACCTCGTTCAACGAACAATTCTCGGTTGGAACCACCAACATCCCCATCGCCATTGGTCTGATCCTGATGATGTACCCACCTCTGGCTAAGGTGCGTTATGAAGAGCTGGGGGATGTATTCAAGAATTGGAGGGTATTGGGATTATCGTTATTACAAAACTGGGTGGTTGGACCCATTCTGATGTTCCTGCTGGCGATCATCTTTTTGCGAAATTACCCGGAATACATGAGCGGATTAATCCTGATTGGCTTGGCACGTTGTATCGCCATGGTCATTGTGTGGAATGAGCTGGCAAATGGAGACACCGAGTATGCCGCTGGCCTTGTAGCATTCAATAGCTTGTTCCAGGTGTTTTTCTACAGCGTGTATGCATATATTTTTATCACTGTGCTGCCTACCTGGTTTGGTATGTCTGGTAGGGTGGTGGATATTACCATTGGGGAGATTGCAAAAAGTGTCTTCATCTACCTGGGGATCCCATTTATCGCCGGATTTCTGACACGGCTGATATTGGTAAGAGCGAGAGGAAAAGAATGGTATCACAACAAGTTCATCCCGAAAATCAGCCCGATCACGCTGATTGCTCTACTCTTTACGATTGTAGTGATGTTTAGCTTGAAGGGCGAATACATTGTGCAGTTGCCATTGGATGTGGTACGCATTGCTATTCCATTGCTGATCTATTTTGTGATCATGTTCCTGGCAAGCTTTTTTATGAGCAGGGGAGTGGGGGCTACCTATCCACAGACGGTGACATTGTCCTTCACCGCTGCCAGCAACAATTTTGAGCTGGCAATCGCTGTGGCCGTGGCGGTGTTTGGGATTGCTTCGGGACAGGCATTTGCAGCAGTGATTGGACCACTGGTGGAAGTGCCGGTGATGATCGGCTTGGTCAATGTGGCTTTCTGGTTGAAAAAGAGACTTTTCCAGGTAAAGATTTGAATTTGATAAAGAGATATAGCTGCATAAACTTGCATAGATTTTGCATGCAATCTATTATTACAGGAATGAGATCTGGAGGAGTGTATTACTTTACATAATGATGCAGCCTTTACTGAACGAAGGTCAACCCTGGAAGCGATGTTGTAGTAATAGTAATGATGAGCCAACGCACGGTGTTTTTACCCTACCAGGCTAAAACCATCCTGAATAAGGGTAAGAGAGCAGATCATTGGTTCTGGACACGTTTCAGCGCTTACCCGTACATGAGATGCCAGCATGGTTGTGCCTTTTGTTATTGCCGAGAGCGCAAGTATATTCCTCATAAACCAGCAGAAGTGGATAGCGAATATGATGTAGAAAAAGACGAATTCTCCCATTTAATCAAGATCAAGGAGAATGCACCACTGTTGTTACGCAAGGCATTATCACGAGTGCCGATAGACATGGTTTTCACGGGTGATTATCAGCCTGCAGAGCGTAAATTCAATCTTTCGCGACAAATGCTAGAAATCTGCCTGGAATTGGGTTTTCCGGTGTTCGTACTCACTCGCTCACCGTTGGTGCTACGCGACCTGGACCTGTTCAAAGCCATTAACAAGCGGGCACGGGCAATTGTTGCGTTTAGCATTATCTCCACTCCAGATTCACCTGAATATCGGGATGTATCCAGGATGGAAAAGATGGCTCCCAAAGCAAATAAACGCTTTCTGGCAATGGAAACTTTCGCAAAAGAAGGCATCCTCACCGGAACGGTCGCCATGCCTTTGCTGCCTGGTTTGTGCGATAGTGACTGGAACCTGAAAGCCTTAGCTCAATGGACTGGTGATCATGGAGGACAGTTCGTCCTTGGAGGAGGGCTGACCCTGGCAGACCAACAGAAGGAATTCTACCTACGTGTGCTGAGACAGAACCATCCAAATCTGGTTTCAACCTATGAACGGTTATATCCACCAGGAAGTTATACACAGGCACAATCATGGCGAAAGGTAGGGCTACGTATCCGTGAATACTGCCAGCAGGCTGGCATCTCTGATAGGATTCCCCGCCCAATCATCCCTGGTGAAAAACGACAAAGGAATAAGCGCATTGTAGAAAAGAAGGCGTATACACTTCATACCCTGGAGTTGGAAAATGCAAGCACCAGTCGCATTTGGGCATACCGAAAAGCAGCTTGGGCGATCGAAGATCTGGAGCAGGATGTTGGCTTGATTTATCAAAACATGGGACAGAGAGGAATAGAGAGCATTTCGAACGTTGATCCTACCCTGGTGAAAGAAATTATCAATCTCATCGATGAATGAGGGAGGTTCTATTTCGCTGGTAACTGGTATAGCTCCAGCAATACTCCATGGGTGCTTTTGGGGTGGATGAATGCGTATAGTCTACCATCATCACCAATTTTTGGCTGTTCGTTGATTAATTGAACCCCTGCGGCACTAAGCTGCTGCAATAGTCGGTTAAGATCAGTTACTTCAAGGCATAGGTGGTGCATGCCTGGACCATGCTTCTCTAGGAAACGATGAAGACCTGAGTCAGCGGTGGTTGGCTGAACAAGCTCAATCTCGCTTTCTCCGATGGGCAGAAATGCGATGCGAGCAGCTTCTTCTGGCTCCTCAGAAATGTGGGATGGCTCAATCCCGAGGATATCCTGCCAGAACTCCAATGATGCGTCTATATCTTCTACCAGAAGAGCGATGTGATTAATCCGGGTGATCTCAGGCATAGAACCCTCAAGTTGGTTTTAATCCAGCTCATACCCAGGCTGGTGGGTGATATTCGCCAAATACCAGGCGAAGGACAGAGCAGATTTCGCCAAGGGTAACATCATTCTCCACGCATTCGATAAAGCGAGGCATGAGGTTTTCAGTACTTCGAGCGGTAATCTCGAGCTGGCGGAGGAGCTGGCTCACTTTACCGGCATCACGCTGATGGCGTAATTTCTGCAAGCGAAGACGTTGTGATTGCTCGATGGCAGGGTTTACTTTTAGCCGCTCCAAAGTGATCTTCTCATCACTCTGAAAAGTATTGACACCTACCACCAACTGCTGCTCTTTTTCGATGGCTTGCTGGGTTTGATAAGCGGCATCCTGGATTTCTCCCTGAACGTACCCTTGTTCAATGGCTTTGAGTGCTCCGCCAAGCCAATCAATCTTGTGGATATATTCCATGGCGCGTTGCTCGATTTGATCAGTCAGATATTCTATCAGGTAAGAACCAGCCAATGGGTCGATAGTGTCTGCCACACCGGATTCATGGGCAATGATCTGCTGGGTTCGCAGGGCGACGGTAACGGATTTTTCGGTAGGCAGCCATAAAGCTTCGTCCATGCTGTTGGTGTGAAGCGATTGGGTACCACCTAATACAGCCGCCAATGCCTGCAGGGTTACGCGCACTATGTTATTCTCAGGTTGTTGGGCAGTGAGGGTTGAGCCACCGGTTTGGGTGTGAAAACGAAGCATCAAAGAGGTATCTAACCTGGCGTTGAAGCGCTGGCGCATCAGGCGGGCCCATAAGCGACGTGCAGCCCGAAATTTTGCTACCTCTTCTAGAAAGTTGTTATGGGCATTGAAAAAGAAGGATATTTGCCTGGCAAATTCATCCACGTCCAGGCCTGATTGGCTGGCAGCAGTGACATAAGCAATGGCATTAGCCAGGGTAAAAGCCACTTCCTGCACGGCAGTTGAACCTGCCTCGCGGATATGATAACCGGAGATGCTGATGGCATTCCAATGGGGGAGCTCCTGCTGGCAGTAGCGAAACACGTCTGTGACAAGGCGCATGGATTGAGATGGAGGGAAGATATAGGTGCCACGGGCGATATATTCCTTCAAGATGTCATTCTGGATGGTTCCTCTGAGGATTTTTATCTCCACACCTTGGCGTTTAGCAAGGGCAATATACATAGCTAGCAAGATAGCAGCAGGTGCATTGATGGTCATACTGGTGGAGACTTTATCCAGCGGGATTTGATCGAATAATGACTGCATATCTTGCAATGAAGAAATCGATACTCCCACCTTCCCCACCTCACCTTGGGCTATGGGGTCATCCGCATCATAGCCGATTTGGGTAGGCAGATCGAAAGCCACCGAAAGACCCGTCTGCCCTTGCTCGAGGAGATAACGGTAACGGCGGTTGGACTCTTCCGCGGTGGCATACCCTGCATACTGGCGCATGGTCCATAAACGTCCACGGTACATGGTGGGTTGGACACCCCGGGTGAAGGGATATTCTCCCGGGAAACCGAGCTGGTCCATGTAATCGGGGTCGGGGTCAGCAGGGGTCAGGATAGATGGAAGGGGAATGCCAGAGGGAGTCTGAAACTCAGCCTTGCGCTCACGGTGACGAGGTTCTTGCGGACGGTAGTAACTTTCTTCCGAATGATTCTTTTCTTCATCCAAGGTCATAACAACCTCACTTTGCTGGAGCCGAGTAATACCATGTGCCTCCACTGGAGTATACCTTATGTTGATTTCTCGTGGATTTCTGCTGTAGAAATAGTTAATTTATAGGATGTGGTAAACTCACACGCATGAAGATATTGACAGTCGATATTGGTACGGGCACACAGGATATCTATCTCTATGATTCCAGGTTGGACATGGAGAATAACTTCAAGCTGGTGGTGCCCTCGCCAACCATGATCGTGCACAGGCAGATCAGGCGGGCTACCGAACAAGGGGAGGCAATCCTGTTAACCGGGTTAACCATGGGAGGCGGACCGAGCGCCTGGGCAGCTGAAGACCACATACGAGCGGGGTTGAAAGTATATGCCACTGCTGAGGCTGCACGAACCCTCAACGATGACCTGGATGCGGTGAAGGAAATGGGGATAGAGGTGGTAAGCAATGATGAGGCAAAGCAACTCGCCAGTTCAGTCTGGCGGTTTGAGCTCCGGGATTTTGACTTCCCAGCGATTGAAAGGGCATTCCAAAGCTTTGGGGTTGCATTGGATGACCTGGAGGCATTAGCTATAGGTGTTTTCGACCATGGAAATGCACCGGTGAATGTGTCAGACCGGAAGTTCCGCTTTGATTACCTGGACGAACGCATCCGTAAGCTGAACCGGCTGAGTGCATTTGCCTACCGGGGTGAGGATGTGCCAGCGATCATGACACGGATGCGATGCGTGGTTGAATCGGCAGGTGATTGCAATCTACCGCTGGTGGTGATGGATACGGCTCCGGCAGCGGTGCTGGGAGCGACGCTTGACCCCAAAGTGGCAACCCGGGAACGAGTGATCATCGCCAACGTGGGGAACTTCCATACCCTGGCTTTCCGCTTGGGGAAAAGCGGGATCGAAGGCTTATTTGAGCACCATACCGGGTTGGTTGATGCTAGAAAGTTAGAAACCCTACTGCTCAGGCTGGCGAAAGGTACGATCCGGAATGAAGACGTTTTCAATGACCAGGGTCATGGAGCCCTGATGTACGACCCATCCCCGTTAGCACTGGGCAAGAATGAGTATGATGTGGTCATCACCGGACCCCGAAGGAATTTGTATCTCCATGAAGGTTCCGGTGCACCTTTGGCGTTACGTCCGTATTTCCCGGCAGCATTCGGAGACATGATGATCACCGGCTGTTTTGGGCTGCTAGCTGCGACTGCAGATGTGATGCCTGAGATCACCGAACCCATTCGGAATTCACTAAAACTAGGTAACAGGATAGGCGCTGCCCCATGGGAAGTGGAATAACTTTAAAATCAACGCGGAATCAGATGGACAGCCGTGGCTTTAAAAGTCACGATCACTTCCATGCCTTCGATTAATTTCATATCGCCAGCTGAACCACGGGTGATTAGAGCGACGACGGGTACCCCGCAATCCACCACCACGCGGACGAGAGGCCCGCTGGGGGTAATCTGCACAATACGACCAGGTAAATGATTGCGGGCACTGGTGATGTTCGAATCCCTTGAGATAGATAGGGTGACATCTTCCGGACGCAGGCAAAAGAATACCGGCTTGTCAGTAGGTATGTCTCCTACTGCCTCCAGGTTTAAACCATCGGCTTCGATGGTGACCTGCCCATCTTGAGAATGGATGACTTTGCCTGCAATCACCGTCTCAACTCCCACAAAAGCGGCTACTTCAGCATCTTTGGGGGCGGTGAAGACATCCTCTGGTTGACCAACCTGACGTAGTAAGCCAGCCAACAAAACTGCCACCCGCTGGCCCAGAAATAAGGCTTCGTCCAGATCGTGTGTAATGAAGATGGTGGTGATGCCGGTTTGCGATAATAGTGCCTGCAAATCCTGTAATAAACGGGCCCGGGTGGGAGAGTCAAGGGCAGAGAAAGGCTCATCGAGTAAAAGCAACTCAGGTTGTAGAGCAAAAGCGCGTGCCAGGCTGGTGCGCTGAGCCTCGCCACCAGACAGGCGGTGAGCCGGTCGATTTCCTAAATGGCTGATTTCGAGGCGCTCCAACCACTGGTTGGTACGACTTTTTATCTCGTTACGTGGCAAGCCACGAAAGCGGAGGCCAGAAGCGACATTATCAAAGACCGATTGGTGCAACAATAAGGGTTCCTGGAGTACAAGGGCAATCCGCCGGCGAAAGGACAGCTCATTTTCCAGCTCGATAGGCGTACCGCGAAAATATAATTGGCCAGCATGTGGTTGAAGTAAACGGGCTAATACCAGCAATAATGTGCTTTTTCCAGCCCCATTCGGACCGATGACTGCCAGCACTTCACCCTGGTGGATGTCTAAAGAGCTGATCTGCAATACGGTTTGTTGGCTACGTTTGACGAGCAGATTTTTTACACTGAGAATGGCTTCATTCATATAAAATTAACGAGGTCCGCGTTGCTGGATGAGGGTTAAACCCAGGTTAACCATATAAGCTAAGATGAGTAAGAGGATGCTGAGGGCAATGGCGTTTGGGAATTCACCCTTACCAGTTTCGAGAACGATGGCGGTGGTGAGCACACGCGTCTGGTGGCGGATGTTACCTCCCACCATCATCGAAGCACCCACTTCGGAGATAACGCTGCCAAAGCCAGCCATCAGGGCCGCGAGAAGGGGCAAGCGCGCTTCTCTCCATAAGGAAACAACTACCTGGATGGTTGAAGCACCCAAACCCAGAAGCTGCAAGCGCAAGCGTGGGTCGAGCTGCTGCAAGGCGGAGGCAGTCAGACCAGTCACCACCGGAGCAGCGATGATGGTTTGAGCGATGATGATGGCGATGGGGGTGTAGATGAGCTGAAGGCTGCCGAGGGGTCCACTACGCCAAAGCATGATAGCAACGAACAAGCCCACCACAACCGGAGGCAAGGCCATACCGGTGTTGATCAGGCTGAGGATGAACCTGCGACCTCGTATTTGACGTAAAGCCAACCAGGTTCCCAAGGGTAAACCGATGAATAAGCTGAGCCCGGTGGCGATGAGAGACACCTGCAAGGAAAGCACTGTAATTTCGAAGACATCTGCGGTCATGAAGTGAATTTTACCTGGAATTGTTGATCATGCGGAAGCTTGATAGGCCGGTGGATGAATAAGAAAAGGCTTATTGAAACGGAAATGAATCGCGAGGTCGCTTCTAAGAACAGTTTCATTACAGTGGACAAACATTGTCCTTGAAAGGACAGATTTTAGGCAATTATCCGAACCTGAGTTCTCATCTTTTCAGACGAAGACCAGGATAAAAAGACATTATGTGACAGATTGTCAACTGCGAAATATGCCACATCATATACTTTGAAATCTAAAAAAAGGCGAAGCAGGTGATGGATACCACAAGTGGCATGCCAAGCTCCGCTTCGCCCCTACCTTCTGTGATATGGTCCCAAAGAATGATCTTTGGGTAGCTCAATCGAGGTAAAAAATCTATTTACCGAGGGTTGATTCGTCTTTACCCGCATCGGGTGTGAAAAGGGCACCACCGAATTTCTCGACGCCGAAGCTACCAATGAGAGCCTGGGTATCGGGTGAGACCATGTAATCGGCAAAAGCGATTGCCCCGGCGTTGTTCACGGATGGGCAATTGGCCAGATTAACCACAATAACATGATAAATATTCAATAGGGGGGCATCGCCCTGAACGAGAATATCGAGCTGGAGATTGGCCTTATTTGCTAGATACGTTGCCCGATCGGTCAATGTGTAGGCTGACTTTTCAGAAGCAATTTGTAAAGTAGCGAGCATTCCCTGGCCGGTTTCAATATACCAATCGCCTTCGGGGGTGATATTAGCACTCTTCCAGATAGCCAATTCCTTGGCATTGGTGCCTGAATCATCACCACGAGAGATGAATGGGGATTGCGTATCCGCAATTTTGGTGAAAGCTTCAACCGCTGTTTTAAGTCCATTAATCCCAGCCGGGTCTGAAGATGGCCCTACAATAACGAAATCATTGTGCATTACCAGGCGCCGATCTGAGCCATAATTGTTGCTCATAAATGTTTCCTCAGCAGCAGGGGAGTGCACAAGCAACACATCGGCATTGCATTCCTGACCCATTTTCATGGCTTCACCAGAACCAACGGCAACGGTCTTTACGGTATAACCTGTCTTCTGTTCAAAGTCTGGGATAAGCACATCCAACAGGCCCGAATCCTGGGTGCTGGTGGTGGTGGCCAGGATGAGGGATGGGTTGGAGGGTTTGGGTACCTGGGTGGCAAGAGGAGTTGCGGTGCTGCATGCCATCAGGACAAAAGCGAAAATTATCACAATTGCGATTACGGTATTGATTGGCTTTAATGCTTTCATATTCATCTCCTAAAGATTATGTTAATCAACCCCGACCATTACGTTAGAAGCTTTGATGATGGCATAAGCCGCTTTTCCTTCGGTAAGGCCGAGATTTTCTACTGAGCTATTCGTGATGATTGAAACGAGCTGTGTGCCACCGGGAAGTTCAATGGTAACTTCTGAGTTGACCGCGCCCCGAATCACATTTACTACTTTACCTTTCAAGATGTTTCTTGCACTGATCTTCATTTTATTACTCCTATAGGATTATTTGGTCTCCGAGATGTGAGACATCATATCCGCCCAAGCTTTCTACCTGACGGCGAAACTCACCACAATAAAAGGTATCAAACAGCGGAGAAAGCTGTTGATCGGTGAGTAGTCCTTTTGGCATGACTACATCATAGCGCTCTTGAAAAAGGGGGATGAAACCTAGATGATGGGAGGCAGCAGCAGCCTGGATACCCAGACCAACCTGAGCACGCCCATGGAGAATGGCGAGAGCAACCTGTGTGTGTGTACAGGCTTCATTGGTGTAGCCAATCACCATATCTGGTGTAATTCCCAAGTGGTTAAGCTGATTATCCAGCCGCAAACGGGTGCCGGAGCCTCGATTGCGATTAATAAAGCGCAGATTCCTGGCCAAATCTTCAAGACCGTGAACC
>JBAQFX010000086.1:0-19822 GCA_049287485.1 Anaerolineales bacterium | reverse complement strand
TTCCCCAGCTATCCCACGGTAAGAGTTCCATCTTGTTCAATGAAGCCACATCCCGCACCAGGTTACCGCGCACAAACCATAGGCCGTGCATCTCAAAGATGCCGAACGTCTCTGGATCAGCTTGCCCCGTACGGCACAGTCGCCATGCCTTCCCGCCAACAATGAACTGGTCACGCGGCACGTCCAGCGGATTGAATGGAATCGACAGCTTCTTGCACTGGAGTTCATCTAGCTGGGCATCTACCAACACCCATCGATTTTGTCCAGCATTCCAATACTCGCAGACCCAATGGTCTTCATAATGGTTTGGCATAAAGTATCGCCCAAAACCGCAGCGCGCCCGCGCCGGGATTCCCTGATGGCGCAGAATGGCAGTTAACATCAATGAGAAATCTCGACAATTACCCACCAGGCGTTTATCTGGCTCCCGGGCGTCAGCCAGCGGGTGTGGGTCGAGTTCAGCGATGCGCTCTAGCTTGCGGGCAACCGATCGCAGCTGGACTTCATCTTGACGCGGTCCAGCCAGTTGCACACCATAATGCTCTGCCCAGAAGATATGGAGCATCACGCCCTGGACGGTCTGGCATAGCGATCCCATATCGCCAGGCAGGTGATCAAGTAGATTTGCCTGACTGCCGGGAGAGGTCATCATTCCAGGCTGGGTAAAGAATTCAAGTGAGTTGATCATCCTAGCTTCCTTATCCGGTAATCCAATAATCTGCAGCACTCGCGACCTGGCGAGCTTGGATTCAGCTAGCGAGCATGATTCCTGTTATTAATGGATTTGTAGGACCGATTCTCCTCCATTTCCGCTTGCTTTCGCATCTCAAGAGGAGTTGTCTCTGGCTTTTGTAACCCAATCAACACCTGAAACATCATGCTGCCCAAGTAGTAAATTCAACTGCGAGGCATGTTCCTGAACGTGGCGCATATTGTAGAGTTGTATCTCCAGGTAACTGGCCTCGACCCAATCGAACGTACAGCGTTGGTGCGCTTTCTCATCAGTTAACGCCTCGATGGTCGCTTGGCACTTCCTGCGGCATTGATCAAGATACCCGCGAATCTGGCCTTTCGTGTATGGCTTTCCCGGTAGTGTACCGCGTATGAATGGAGCCGGAGGAGTAAAGCCAGCGGAGTAACCAGTCAGGTAGAGGTCAAGCCAGAAAAGTGTGTGATAAGCAACAAACCAGAATTCCCCGTACCGAATATCTTCTGTGTCTTTCCACAGGATAGCCGTCCAGAGCTGGTCGGGGCAAAGGTTAATGGCGTCATCAAGCATATCGATAGCCGCCCCGAATTGTTGCCAAAGAATGGTTTTTAAAAAAGGTTTCATTTGAATGTTTTCCTTTACCTCGATCCCATAAGGACCATGGTGAATTGTTTTATTTTTGACGGGATTAAAAATGCCTGGAATACATTTTACTATCGTTCAGGTCAATGTTCTATGATTAGCCCCTAAACACATTTCACCACCAAGGGCACCAAATCTACAAGGATTACTAAACCCTAATTGCTTCCTGCCCACAAGAGCAGCGGATCCTCCGCCGTAAAATATGGTATTCTCAGGTTTTACCTCATCCCCCTCGTCAGATAGTATACTTGGAGGGATGTCAGCACTCAAAACCGCCTTTCAACGCTATAGCCGCGATACCTTCAGCTCCTTCCAGGTACGTAATTTCCGGCTGTATTACATCGGGCAGATCATCTCCACCTCTGGCACTTTCATGCAGAGCATCGCCCAGGCCTGGTTGGTGCTCAAACTCACCAACTCGGGGACAGCACTCGGCATCGTCTCGGCTTTGCAATACATCCCCATCCTGCTGTTTGGTACCTATGGCGGGGTGGTGGCCGACCGCTTCCCCAAGCGCACCATCCTCTACATCACCCAATCCGCCGCCGGCCTGTTGGCACTGATCTTGGGGGTACTGGTGGCTACCAACACGGTCACCCTCTGGATGGTATATATCCTCGCTTTTTGCTTGGGCTGGGTCAACGCCTTCGATAACCCCACCCGCCAGACCTTCGTGGTGGAGATAGTGGGGGAAGATAAGCTCAGGAACGCCGTCACGCTATACTCCAGCCTGGTGAACATGTCACGCGTGATCGGCCCGACCATCGCTGGAACCTTGATCGCCTTCGTGGGGTTGGCTCCCTGCTTCATTATCAACGGCGTCTCTTATCTGGCCGTGGTGATCATGCTGGCCCGCATGCGCCCGGAGGAACTGCACACAGCCCCGCTGATACCATCCACTAGGGGCCAGCTGCGTCAGGGTATCCAATATGTGCTGTCCACGCCTATCCTGCGGGATACCCTGTTGATGATGGCCATCGTCGGCACCTTCACCTACGAGTTCCAGGTAAGCCTGCCACTGCTGGCGCAATTCACCTTCCATGGCAATGCTTCCAGCTACGCTTTTCTCACCGGCTCTTTCGGTGTGGGTGCGGTGGTGGGTGGATTGGCCATCGCCAGTCAGCGGAAAAATTCACCTTCCACCCTGGTCATTGCGGCTTTTCTGTTTGGCACAGCCGTGTTGAGCGCCTCGGTGATGCCAAGCCTGATCCTTTCAGGGTTGACCCTGGTGCTGGCTGGGTTTAGCTCGATCTTCTTCACTTCCCTGGGCAACACCATCTTGCAGCTATCCAGCACCCCGCAAATGCGCGGGCGGGTGATGTCTTTCTGGTCAATCGCTTTCCTGGGCTCTACCACCATTGGTGGGCCAGTGATCGGCTGGTTCGCACAGGTGGCCGGGCCGCGCTGGGGCCTGGCGATTGGAGGCATCGCTGCCCTCACTGCCGGTCTGTTAGGCCTGAACAACCTGCTCAGTCATGCCAGAGCTGCCAGGCTTGTCTCAGCCGAGGTGAATGAAAAAATATTGACCACAGAAGTCGGACAAAACCAGTGGAAGGCTGGCAATGAGCACACCGAGAAAAAATAAGAAAGACTTAAGCTTATAAATTATTTCTACTTACTGATCAAACATGATTGTTTGATGTAAATTCTTGTGGATGAACATAATTTCACTTTAAAATTTTACGCAAATATGATCGCACTGCAAAAACGACCAGACCAAACTAGTCCAGTATCTACCCTCCTCAAAAGGGGAGTTTCTTAATATAATCAGACCGAAACCACACCGAAAGGTCTGAAAGATGTATAAACCTAATAAGCGTCACATGCAACCGCTATTGATTAGCAACGTCAATGATCTGCCGGAGAAGAAACGAAAACGTTTAGCGAACTCTTGGGCAGACGACTTCTATCGTGATTTCTTCAGCCGCATCCACGAAGATGCTTTTGCGGTTCTCTATGTCGATTACCCTTCGCGACCGAACGTCCCGATCAACTGGTTGGTCGGACTGGAAACGCTCAAGGCAGGCTTCGGTTGGAGCGATGAAGAACTGTACGATCATTTCTGCTTCGACCTCCAAGTCCGCTATGCACTGGGCATCCACGATCTAAACGAAAGCGACTTCGAACTGCGCACCTTATATTACTTCCGCGAGCGTCTGAGCCGCTACAACCTGGAACACGGCATGAACCTGTTGACCCAAGCATTTGAGGACATTACCGATCAACAATTGACAACATTGCAGGTCAAGGCCGGCAAACAGCGCATGGACAGCACCCAGATTGCCAGCAACATCCTGGAGATGAGCCGCTTGCAGTTGCTGGTGGAAGCTGTGCAGCGCCTGCAGCGCAGTCTCTCGGAAGGCGACCAGCAGCGCTATGCCGAAAGCTTCGCCCCTTATTTGCAAGGCCACTCGGGGCAGTACGTGTACCGGATCAAAGGCAAAGAAGCCACGCAGAAGCACTTGCAGCAGATCGGGGAAGTGATTGCGCTGCTCCTGGAAGCGTTACAGGATGGCTACGCTCAAGACCCGGCCTACCTGGTGTTGAGGCGTTTCTTTGAAGACAACTTCTGCCTGGAAGACCAGGCTGTACGCCCTAAGGCCAACCAGGAGTTGCAAGCCGACAGTTTGCAGTCAGTGGACGACCTGGAAGCCACTTATCGCCGGAAAGGTTCCAAGAACTACAAAGGCTATGTAGCCAACCTGAGCGAGACCTGCGACCCGGACAATGAGGTCCAATTGATCACCAAAGTGCAAGTGGCCCCCAACAATGTTAACGACAACAGTCTGCTGTTGGCAGCCTTGCCCGACTTGAAGGACCGCACCGGCTTGGATACGCTCTACACGGATGGACCTTATGCTGGTCCCGATGTCGATCAAGCCCTGCAGAAACATCAGGTCGAACAGATCCAAACTGGTATCAGTGGCAAAAGGCTAAACCCTGACAAGCTGTACCTGGTCGATTTTGAGATCGAGCAAAATGAGCCAGGCGTACCGACCCACATCACCTGTCCCCAGGGACAGAGTGTGGCGGTCGAACAGAGCCGTCGCCAGCGTAGTTGCCAGGCGGACTTCGACCCAGCCCTCTGTCTGACTTGTCCCTTTCATCTCAAAGCACGCTGCCCGGCTCAGCCTGGGAAGAAGCGCCCCTCCTTCCGCTTGAGATTTACGCCCGCCCAGATGGCCGTGGCCCAACGGCGACGCAAAATGAGACTGCACAAGCAGGACGTCAAGAACCCCCGAGCCGCCATCGAAGGCACGGTCCGGGAAGTGAAACATCCCTTCCCGGCTGGCAAGTTGCCGGTCAGAGGTCTCTTCCGCATGACCTGCTTGATGGTTAGCTCGGCCGCCATGACTAATGTGCGCCGCATTCACCATTACTGGGAAGAGAAAAGCAAGAACGAAAGGCAGAAAATAGCTGCTAAGAAGGATGAAAAAGCCGTCCAAAAACAGTCGGGCTTTTCTTTTGCCGTCTTTCTCAAGGCACTGTTGACCGACCAGAGAGCGTTTTCGCCGCTTTCGAACACCTACCTCGGTTGTTAAAGAACTGTTATTGCAGTGCGATCAAATATGACTTTGTGCTCTTCGCGATCATGGTGGTTTGTATTTTTACCATCTCCTAATTGTATTTTCCCCTAAAACGGGATATACTCCCCCACACAGGAGCATAATACATGTCCAATCATCCCTTTATCTCCAAGCGAGCGCCAATTTACCAGGACGTCTCAGACGAAAACTGGAATAACTGGCGCTGGCAGCTGAGCAACCGCCTCAATACCGTGGAAGAGATCAGCATGGTGCTCGCCCTGACCGAGGACGAGAAGAACGCCCTCTCGGCACCCCACCTCTTCCGTGTGGATATCACTCCGTATTTCATCTCGCTGATCAATCCGGATGATCCCGATGACCCAGTCCGCAAGCAGGTCATTCCCACCGATTGCGAGATGGTGCCCTTCACTGCCGAAATGGCCGATTCGTTATCGGAAGACGCCCATTCCCCGGTGCCCGGCCTTGTGCACCGTTACCCCGATCGTGTGCTGATGCTGGTCACCACGCAGTGTGCCTCCTATTGCCGCTACTGTACCCGCAGCCGCATTGTGGGTGACCCGGCTTCCACCTTCTCGCGCGCCGAGTTCGAGCTACAGTTGGAATACCTCCGCCATACCCCCCAGGTGCGGGATGTGCTTCTCTCAGGTGGAGACCCGCTCGTGCTGGCCCCCAAAATTCTGGAGGAGATCCTCACCCGTTTACGCGAGATCCCCCACATCGAGATCGTGCGCATCGGTTCGCGCGTGCCAGTCTTCCTGCCCATGCGCGTCACCGATGAGCTGTGTGACATGCTGCAGAGATTCCACCCGCTGTGGCTCAATATCCATGTTAATCATTCCAACGAGATTTCCGCTGAGCTGGCTCAGGCTACTGATAAGCTTTCCCGTGCCGGCATCCCGCTGGGTAACCAATCGGTGCTCCTGGCAGGCGTGAATGACAACGTGCACATCATGCGCCAGCTGGTACAAGACCTGGTACGCATTCGCGTGCGGCCTTATTACATCTACCAGTGTGACCTGGTGCATGGTGCCGGTCACTTCCGCACCCCTGTAGCCAAGGGCATCGAGATCATGGAGGGTCTGCGTGGGCACACATCGGGCTTTGCCGTGCCCACCTATATAATCGATGCACCCGGCGGAGGTGGCAAGATTCCCGTCATGCCCAATTACCTGATCAGCATGTCAGATCATAAGATCATCCTGCGCAACTTCGAAGGCTACATCACCACCTACGAAGAGCCCACCGATTACCTTCCCGAGAAAGCTGCTAAGTTCCATGGCGAGAAGCGCCCCGAGCCTGGTCAGGAGGGTCTCACTGCCCTGCTGGACGGCGAGCAGATGTACATTAAGCCGGATGGCTTCGACAAGATCCACGAGCGCGGTGGGTTACAGCATCGTTTGAAAGACCCCAAGAAATGGCATCCGCTCGGCATTGGCCCGGGCGAAGAGGAAATACTACCAAAATAAATGGAACCTGTGCTGGTAGAGTTTATCAGCGAGAGCGCCTGCCTTAAGGGTAGATTTTTCCCGGCAGTCGGGATAGATAATCCTCCCACCCTGCTTTTCGGTCCAGGCTGGCCGGCAAACCCGGAGGACTTTCTTGGCCTTGGTCCACTGCTTTCTCAACGCGGGGTCAATATGATGGAGTTCTACCCCAGAGGACTGCACCAAAGTGAGGGTACGTACACTCACTCTGGCGCAATGCAAGATATAGCTTCCGCCCTGCAATGGATTGGGCAAATAAATATACAAAAACAGTTCAAGGTTGATGCGACGAATGTAGTGCTTGGCGGTTTTAGCAATGGTGGCGGATTAGCCCTGGCTTACACTGCCCAAGATTCACGCATTCGGCGCGTAGTCTCAATGGCAGGCAACGATTTTGGTGAGTTCGCCCGTCAATTGCATCACGACCCTGCCTTTGCTGAAAATATCCACCGCTGGTTATTGAGCACCCGGTCGCCAGACGGACCAGCGCACTTCGACCCGGAAATCGGCGAACAGGATGTCACCTTCATCGTATATCATACTGACCATAGCTTTAGTAATGTTCGGGAACGTCTGGCCGCTGATATAGCTGAATAGATATTCAAAAAACTGAATCCATTGGGTCACAAGCCAGAGACAGGCTGAAACCCACCCTGCTCTCCGGGTACGGCCTGGTGGTGGAATTGACTGGTCCTGTTTGCCTGTTAATGTAGACTCGCAGCCCGAATGCCTCCCTAGATTAAAAACCTTTCAGCCCTTCTCGATAGAAATCGTTTATACTCAGCGCATGCTACCCAATTTATCCCATGAAGAAATCCTGCGTTACTCGCGCCACCTGCTGGTGCCAGAAGTGGGCCTGGAAGGGCAACGTAAGCTCAAGGCTGCCTCTGTCCTGGTCATCGGTACGGGAGGCCTGGGTTCTCCCGTAGCTCTCTACCTGGCAGCCGCCGGTATTGGGCACCTCGGCCTGGTGGATTATGACGTGGTTGACACCACCAACCTGCAGCGCCAGGTCATCCATGGCACCTCCACGGTGGGCGAGCTCAAGGTCGAATCGGCCCGTAGGCGCATACGCGACCTGAATCCCGATGTTCAGGTTGACATTAATAACCAGGCCTTTACTTCTGAGAATGCCATGCAGGTCGCTGCACCCTATGACCTGATCGTAGATGCCAGCGATAACTTCCCCACGCGTTACCTGACCAACGACCTGTGCGTGCTGACCGGTAAGCCCAACGTGTATGGCTCGGTGTATCGCTTCGATGGTCAAGTGAGCGTGTTCGACGCCCGGCATGGTCCCTGCTACCGCTGCCTGTTCCCCGAGCCGCCCCCACCGGGATTGGTTCCCTCCTGCGCCGAGAGTGGGGTGCTGGGCATCTTGCCGGGTACCATCGGCACCCTGCAAGCCACCGAAGCCATCAAGCTCATCCTGGGAACCGGAGAACCTTTGATTGGCAGGTTGCTGCTTTATAACGCCCTGGACATGAGCTTTGAATACGTCCGTTTGCGCAAGAATCCTGCTTGCAAGGTGTGTGGTGAGTACCCCACCGTGACTGAGTTGATCGACTATGAGGCCTTCTGTGGTGTGCCAGGCCGTGAGGTAGTGACGGGCTCCGCGGGCCAGGAATGGGATATCACTCCGCTTGAGTTGCAGGCGTCTCTGAAATCAGGCAAGACGATCAGATTAGTGGACGTGCGTGAGCCACACGAGCTGGAGATTTCACACCTGGATGGCACCGTCAACATCCCCCTGGGTCAATTGGCCATGTGTAGCAACGAGCTTGACCCGCAGGACGAGATCGTGCTGGTCTGTAAAGCCGGCGTGCGCTCTACGCGCGCCTTGCACATTCTGCTGGGAGCGGGTTTCCGCAATCTGCACAACCTTAAAGGGGGGTTGAATGCCTGGGTGCGAGAAATCGATCCGAGCCAGCCGATCTATTAATGACCGCTTCCCCTACATCATCACTCACGATGCTGGTCTGCCTGGCTCATCCCGACGATGAGACTTTTGGCATGGGCGGCACCCTAGCCTTGTATGCCCAGAGGGGGGTGCAGATACACCTGGTGTGTGCCACCCGCGGTGATGTGGGCGATGTAGACCAGAACCTGCTCAAAGGTTATAACTCCGTCGCCGAAAGGCGAGAATCGGAGCTGCGCTGTGCCGCCCAGATCCTGGGCTTGACGGGAGTGCACTTCCTGGGTTACCGCGATTCAGGCATGCCGGGCACGGTCGACAACCAGCATCCCAATGCCCTTGCAGCCCAACCGGTGGATGAGGTGGCGGCTAAAGTGGTGCATTTCATGCGCTTGCTGCGACCGCAGGTGGTGGTCACCTCTGATCCCATCGGCGGGTACAAGCACCCCGACCATATCGCCATCCACAAGGCCACCGTGCGTGCCTTCGACCTGGCAGCTGACCCAGACTTTCATACCGATTTGCCACCATTCAAACCAGAAAAACTGTATTATCAGACGTTACCAAAGCAATTCTTGCGTTGGGCGGTGAGGCTGGCGCCATTACTGTGCATGGACCTTCATCACTTCGGGCGTAACCGGGATATCGACCTCGCCAGCCTGGTAGAGGAGGGAGATTTCCCCACCCACGCTCGCATCAACTGCCGCAGCGTGCGCCAGATCAGGGATGAGGCCACCGCTTGCCATTCCAGCCAGCTGGGTGGAGGCGGCATGGCTCAGCGCGGCCCAGTGGCCTTTTTACGGCGCTATTTTGGCCTGACGGAGACCTTCATGCGCGCCTATCCGCCTCCGGAGAAGGGACTGCAGGAAAAAGATTTATTTGAGGGGGTAAATTCGTCAATAGCATCGGATCAGGCCAAACCCTGATTCCACGTAATTGTTCATAAGCTCGCCAGAAAATCCACCGGTTGTAGCACGGGTAATAAGGCTGGTTGAAAGTCCTTTAGATTGCGGGTGACCAAGCAATTTAGCTTACATTGCACAGCAGCCATCATTTGCACGGCCTCTTCGAAATCCGGATAATCCAGGTTGAGTGCTTGTTCGATAGTTTGCTGGTCTACAGACGCAATTTTAATGAACTGCAATAAATTGGTTATCATGGCGCGGGCACCAGCCAGCCCCAAGCCTTTTTGCAATAAGTAAAATAGTGTTGTAATACTGTGGGCAGCGATATATCCATTCAACCGGCCAGTCTCCACTGCAGCCAACAGGTTTGCGGAAGCCTTATAAAAAGGCTCTCTTTTTTATAATACGTCCAAAAGGATATTAAGATCGATCAAAATATTGAGTTTATCCCCCATATTTCTCTTCCAGGTGTTTATGGTAATCATCAACCGAAATTTCAGGGGAGAGGACCCCGCTGATACGTCTTACAATCGGGGCGTCGTTTAGGGAATCCTGGGGAGGGATATTTTGCAAATAAGCTTTGATCAAATCGGTGAGTGTGGTATGGTTTTGGGCAGCATAACGTTTTGCTTTTTCTACCAGGCTCCGTGATACACGCACAGTTAACTTTGTCTCATCCATAATAAACTCCTGCCGTACATATAACCATAATATTGTACGGCTGTCAACTACAATTTTGCTAATGATTTATTTTCACTTCTCCCTTAAAGTGGGTTTAGTTAACCTCTCTCCCCACCATGGCCCTCTCCAGTGCCTCGCGCAGCGAGCGCGCTTCCACTACTTCGATGTTTTTAGGCCAGGGTTCACCTTTCCTCAGGCGTTTAGGCACAATGGCGGTCTTGAAACCTAATTTAGTAGCTTCATTCAGCCGGGCGAGCATCTGCCCCACCATGCGTAGCTCACCTGAGAGACCCACTTCACCGATCAGCACCGTATCGGCCTTCACCGGCACGTCCCTCATCGATGAGGCGATGGCAGCCGCCACAGCCAAATCCACGGCTGGCTCCTCCACCTGGATGCCCCCCACCACGTTGACGAACACGTCCTGGTCGCCTAGGCGTAAGCCAATACGACGTGCCAGTACAGCCGTCACCAGTAACAGCCGGTTAAAATCCACCCCGTTCGGGGTACGGCGCGGGTTGCCAAAGGTGGTCGGGCTGGAGAGCCCCTGCACCTCCACCAGGATCGGGCGTGTGCCCTCCATCGTTACTGCAATGGCACTGCCTGGTGCGTTCACCATGCGCTCGGCCAGGAAGGCCTCCGAGGGGTTGCTGATCTCCACCATGCCTCGCTCTCGCATCTCGAACACCCCCACCTCAGAAGTGGCTCCGAAACGGTTCTTCACCGAGCGCAGCAGGCGGTAAGACTGGAAACGGTCACCCTCCAGATAAAGTACCGTATCCACGATGTGCTCGAGCACCCTTGGGCCAGCAATGGTCCCTTCCTTGGTGACATGACCGATCAGAAACACCGCCACGCCTGAACTCTTGGCCAGCTCGCGCAGGCGCGAGGCACACTCGCGCACCTGGGTCACGCTGCCAGCGGTGGATTCCAGCTCCGGAAGGTAGCTGGTCTGGATCGAATCGACAATCACCAGCGCGGGCTTCACCGAGGCGATATGTGCCAGGATGGCATCCAGGTTGGTCTCGGTCACCAGCAGCAGGTTTTCAGGTAAGTCACCTTTTTCGTCCTTGAGCAATCGCAGGGAACGCATCTTGATCTGGCGCTCGGATTCCTCGCCTGAGACGTACAGCACTAGCCCCTCGCGCGCCATCTCCAGTGCCACCTGTAGCATCAGCGTGGATTTTCCGATGCCGGGGTCACCCCCCACCAGCACGATGGACCCCGGTACGATGCCGCCGCCCAGCACGCGGGCGAACTCTCCGATGGAGAGTGGCCAGCGCTCATCCACATCCCCCTCGATCTCGCTAAGGCGTTGAGGGGTGGATGCACTGGTCAGACCCCGCCCGGCTGCGTGCACAGCTTTGGCCGGTGCGGCGATGATCTCTTCCACCATGCTATTCCAGGCACCGCACTGCGGGCAGCGCCCCATGGGACGGGCAGCCGTGCGCCCGCATTGCTGGCAAACGTATTGGGTGTGTGTTTTGGGCATAGGGAGATTATACCTTTGTTGGTAGGATTACCACTATCGAAGAAGGCCCTCCACAAACCCGAGTGAAGGCCTTTCTTTTGTTACCATTACAAACAATATTCTTCTAAAAAGGAGGGTCCATGGCATATCCTATTTACAAAGTCTGGTTGATGAAATACAAAGAACCCTGGTATAAACCGACCACTGAAGAGCAGAATAAACGCATTGGAAAGGATGGCCAGTGGATGGAAATACTTTATAAAGAAATAAAGGGTGCAGCAATCCGGTCAAAACCAGATCGGACAAGCTGCATCACTCTTGCTGGCAGTAGGTATACACACCTTACATTACACATCCATAATTAGACAAAAAAAGCCGGGATTGCTGATCCCGGCTACAATAGCATCTTCTCCCAATATCCCTACACCCCTTCGGAGGCGGGGATTTGCACCTCTTCCCGCCGCAAGACGATTTCCTCCTCGCGGTAATCCACAATAACCGCATCACCATCAATAAATGTGCCGGAGAGCAGGGCATCGGATAAAACATCCTCCACCTTCTGCTGGATCACCCGCTTCAATGGTCGGGCACCCATCTCTCGGTCGTAGCCTAATTCGGCTAACTTTTCGAGGGCGGTTGGGGTTGCCACCAGGGAAATGTCGTGCTCTTTCAGCCGATCAGCTACCTTATCCAGCTCCAGCTTGACGATCTCCTTGATGTCGTCCATGCCGAGGGCCCGGAAAACGATCACCGAATCCAGGCGGTTGATGAATTCGGGTCGGAAGACGCGCTTGAGCGATTCCATTAGCTTCTTACGCATCTCTTCATAAGCCAGCTTCTCCTCGGTGTCCTCGTCCTGCTTGAGCGAGAAACCTAAAGATGTCTGGCGCTTGATCATATCGGCTCCGATGTTGGAGGTCATCACCACGATCGCATTACGGAAGTCTACCTTACGCCCGCGCGCATCAGAAAGATGCCCCTCTTCCATGATCTGTAGCAGCATGTTGTGAGCTTCCGGGTGGGCTTTCTCCACCTCGTCGAAGACCACGATGGAATACGGGCGTCGGCGCAGAGCTTCAGTGAGCTGCCCGGCTTCTTCATAACCCACATACCCCGGAGGTGCACCCACCAGCCGGCTGACGGTATGGCGCTCCATGAATTCTGACATATCCAGCTGAATGAGGGCTTCTTCGCTACCGAACATGAAACGTGCCAGGGCCTTGGTAAGTTCGGTCTTGCCCACCCCGGTGGGACCCAGGAACATAAACGAGCCAATGGGGCGGCGTGGGTCTTTCAAACCAGCGCGCGCCCGCCGGACGGCCTTGGAAATAGCCTGGATGGCTTCATCCTGGCCGATAATGTGCTTCTGTAAGTCTTCTTCCATCTGCAATAAGCGTTCTGATTCAGCCTGGGCGATCTGCATCACCGGTACGCCCGTCCACATGGACACTACCTCGGCAATATCCTCCGAGGTTACGGTGGGGCTATTGGCCCGGTCCCAGCTTGTGCGCATGAATTCAAGCTGGCGTTCCAGCTCATCCATGCGCTCCTGCAAATCCTGGGTGTCATCGGCGCGCCCATCTTCAAGCGCCAGGGCATGGTCCTGCCGCAGGCCTTTGAGTTGGGTCATCAGATCCTTGGCGGTTTTCGCAGCCGGGCTCTTGTACATGCGTACACGGGAAGATGATTCATCGATCAGGTCGATAGCTTTATCAGGCAGGAAACGTTCGGTCACGTAGCGCGCCGATAGATGTGCCGCAGCATCCAGGGCTTCGTCTGAAATGGTCAGGTGGTGGTGCTCTTCGTAAGCGGTGCGCACCCCGCGCAAGATATCAATCGTTTCGTCGATGGTCGGCTCATCTACCATGATGGGTTGAAAGCGGCGCTCCAGGGCAGCATCACTCTCAATGTACTTGCGGTATTCATCCAGAGTGGTGGCACCAATCACCTGTAGCTCACCACGTGAAAGGGCTGGCTTGAGGATATTGGCAGCATCCACCGAGGAACCGGCGGCACCCGCTCCCACCAGCATGTGCACCTCGTCGATAAACAGGATGGCGCCGGATGATTTCAGCTCGTCGATCACGCGCTTGAGGCGCTCCTCGAACTGGCCTCGGTACATGGTACCTGCTACCAGCGAGCCTACATCCAGCTGCATGACGCGCTTGTTCATCAGGGGTGCAGGCACATCGTTCTCGACGATACGCTGTGCCAGGCCTTCCACGATGGCGGTCTTGCCTACACCAGGCTCTCCGATCAGGGCCGGGTTATTCTTGGTACGGCGTGCCAGGATCTGGATCACGCGTTCGATTTCCATCTGCCGGCCGATCACCGGGTCCAGTTTGCTTTCTTCAGCCAGGGAGGTAAGGTCCGTAGCCAGTTGATCCACCATGGGAGTCTTGCCTTTGCCAGGTTCCTTGGAGACCTGCTCGCCTGCCCCGATGGCACGCCGTGAGGAGGATTCAGCAGGTGAGGTCCGGCTGCTTTCATCCAACACGCGCCGAGTCTGGCGCCGGACTTGCTCAGCCGAAACGCCCATCTTGCGCAGTACGTCCAGAGCCACGCCCTCGCCGAGTTGCACCAGTCCAAGCAGCAGGTGTTCGGTGCCAATATAATGATGCCCCATTTTGCGCGCTTCTTCGACGGCATTTTCCAGGGCACGTTGTACACCCGGCGAAAGGTCTAGCTTAGCAGTCGTATATTGGCCAGAGCCGGTGATGCGGATGATCACTTCTTCCATGCGCATGGCATCCAAACCCAGCTCGCGCAATACCCTGCTAGCCACACCCCCCTCTTCTTTCATCAAGCCCAAGAGCAAATGTTCAGTGCCAATATAATTCTGGCGCATCCGCTCCGCTTCCTGGTGTGCCAGGCTTAATACGCGTCTTGCCCGTTGCGTAAAACGTTCCATTCCAGCCATCACAATTTCCTCATTGTCTCTTCTATCAGGATATACTTTATCCAATTGGGTATTCTACCAGAATTTACTCCCCCTGAGTGTATATTTTGTGTTAGAGTCCTTTAAGCATCAGATAAAATTGAGCGGAGCTTTGCCAGCCCCGCTCAAGCTATTGTTGCGCTAAATTTATACCTTTAGCCAGGCCCGGAAAGGCAAAATCAATCCGATTTAGCTTCATCTTCAGCCTTTGGGGCAATTTCAGCCTCGGGTGTTGCTGAAGCTTCACCTTCAGGGGAACTTTCGGATGCTTCTTCACTGGTAGAGGCACCTTCGCCAATCATTGCATCTGCACTGGTCGGTTGTTCCTCAGCAATCGATGTTTCTACAGCTGGTTCTTCTTTACTTTTTTGCGTTTCTGCCTCAGCAGAAGGTTCTTCAACCACAGATGCTTCCTCAACTGGTGCTGCTGCACTGGTAGGTTCTGCCTCAGCAATCGATGTTTCTACAGCTGGTTCTTCTTTCCTTTTTTGCGTTTCTGCCTCAGCAGAAGGTTCTTCAGCCACAGATGCTTCCTCAACTGGTGCTTCTGCACTGTTAGGTTCTACCTCAGCAATCGATGTTTCTACAACTGGTTCTTCTTTACTTTTTTGCGTTTCTGCCTCAGCAGAAGGTTCTTCAACCACAGATGCTTCCTCAACTGGTGCTTCTGCACTGGTAGGTTCTGCCTCAGTAATTAACGTTTCCTCAGCTGGTATTTCTTCACTTTTTTGTGCTTCTGCTTCAGCAGAAGCTTCTTCAGTGGTTGGCGGTTCTTCAGCCACAGGCGCTTCTTTATCGGCAACTGGTTCTTCACCTGCAGATACAATGTCAACTGCAACTGTTTCCAGGACCGCTGTTTCTTCCTCCACTGGCTTGGCCTCGGTTTTACTTTGCCCGGAGAGCATCATTTCATAATCCAGGTTGGCATAAGCCATCGAATCAACTTTGCGTAACGACAATCCGATGCGCCGGCGTTCACTATCGATCTTGATCACTCGCAAGGTGACTACATCGCCCTCTTTCACCACTTCCTTGGGGTGGTTGATGCGCTGATCGCTCAGTTCAGAGATGTGGATCAGTCCCTCCAGGTCTTCATCCAGTCGGGCAAAAGCCCCAAACTTGGTCAGGTGGGTAATGGTGCCTTCTACCAGCTGACCCTCCTTTATATTGGATACCTTAACCACCCATGGGTCAGGCTGAAGCTGGCGTATGGAAAGCCCAATACGCTTGCGCTCCTGGTCAACGGCAATCACCTTCACCTTGACCTCCTGCCCTACCTTCAACACTTCACTGGGATGCTCAATACGCTCCCAGCTGATCTCAGATAAATGTACCAGACCATCTGCACCATCGATATTCACAAAAGCACCAAAATCCGCCAGGCTGGTCACGCGACCGGTCTTGACCGCGCCTTCCTGCAGCTCATCCAGCAGGCGATCTTTGATCGTCTCACGCGTTTCCTGTAGTGCCAGGCGCTCTGATAGGATCAGGCGATGCCGGGCTCGGTCAACCTCAATGACTGCCACCTTGATTGGCTCACCAACCATCTTATTCCAGCGCGCATCCACTGATTCTTCGTTTTCGGCACGGCGCATCACGCTCACCTGAGAAGCTGGCACAAAACCACGCAACATACCAAGAGGTACAATCAATCCGCCCTTGTTATATCCAATCACCGTCCCGTCATATGCTTCACCCAATTCTTTCATTTTTTCAGCTTCAAGCCAATCATTTTCTTCACGGGCGCGGTTATATGAGAGGACCAGATTCCCACTTGGATCCTCCGGGTTTAGGACATATACGGGTATTTCCTGACCAATCTGGAAGCTGGCTAGCGCTTCGGGAGGGATTTGTTCTTTCTCTTTCCCTGATATCACCCCCTCCGATTTAGTTCCCACGCTCACCAGGATTTCATTGTCGCCAATACTGGCAATCACACCGGTGCGTATCTCGCCCTGCTTGGGAAAATCAAGGTTCAAGCCTTCTTCCTGCAGGAGCTTTTCCATTGAGCCTGTGTTTGCCGCTGGGCGTTCTTCTGTGCCTTTCGTATTTATCTGTCCTTGTGGTGCTTCCTCCTGCCCAACCTGGGCATTTGTCTGGTCCATATGTTTACTCCGGTTATATTGATATAAGAACTACCATTATACTCTAGTTTTATATCTACTCATGCCCCCAACGCCAGCCCCTCTCCCACAAAGATTGAGGCTAGATGGGTGAGTGATGTCTTGGTTTTATCCAATAGATCCTGCCTGGACGAGTCGGAGAGGCAATCAGCCTGTTGACGAATTGCTGATGCTGGATAAAAATTAGTCACGATGGAAACTCCCCTGGCATCCCCAAAGTATCACCTGAAGCCGGCAACTGCTGCCGATGCATCAAGGATTCGCCAGATCATATCCATGGCACACATTAACCCCACCGCCCTGAACTGGCGTCGCTTCATCTTAGCGGTTGACCAGGCAGGCATCATCATCGGGTGCGGGCAGGTCAAGCCACATGCCGGAGGCTTGCATGAATTGGCTTCGCTGGCAGTGCTGCCAGACAGGCGCAATAGAGGCGTGGCTCGCAGCATGATCGAATACCTTCTTCAACAATATACTGGTACTCTGTACCTCACCTGCCGGGCTAGCCTGGAACCGTTGTACCAAAAATTCGGCTTCCAAGCTGTGCAGTATGAACAGATGCCAGTCTATTACCGGCGCCTGAGCAAGCTCGCCAATCTGTTCAATAGGTTTTTCCGTTTTTCTGAGCGCTTACTGGTGATGCGTAGGAATTAGGTCCCGAGAAGAAGGTGAATTTTATCCGGGTTTTGCTGGGATCTTGCTCATGGCATACTCTGCCAGGGCGGTGATGGTCAGGGAGGGGTTGACACCCGGGTTAGCCGGCATGATTGACCCATCCACCACGTATAAGCCAGGATAATTATGCACCTGGCAATCCAGCCCGATCACACCCTCCTGGTCATCGCGCCCGAAGTTAACCCCACCCAGGATATGGGCGGTGATGGGGGTATCAAACAGCACTTCCACGATGGAACCAGCTGCATCCCCATGGATGCGTTTGGTAAATTCACTGGTCACATAGTGACCCATCTCGATGTGGGTTGGCACGGGATTATTCTCAGCAGACTGTGAGATCAGCCCGCGCCGGAAACCGGTCAGCCAGCTGCGCCCCAACTGCATAGACAGGTGGTTATCTTCAGTCTGCATGGCTAACAGGATGGTGGTGATCTCAGCCCAGCCGGGTAGGAGATAGGTCCGCAGGAAGACCATCGGGTGGCTGATCATTTTCCACAGCAACGAAAACAGGCGCATGAAGAAACTCTTTTGATGCTCGATCAGAGGCGCAGAGATCAAGCGGATCAATCCCGAACCGGCTGAATAACGCACCGGCTCAACGGCTGTCTTTTCATCGGCATGAAAGATCGTAGTAATGGCGATGCCCTTCGAATAATCCGTTTTCTTATCCGGGCTCATCATGCCCAGCAGGGCTTCACTGTTCGAGCGTACCAGCTTACCCAGACGCACGGAAATACCTGGTAGGGTGCAGGTAACTTCTCGGCACCTGAACAGCAAGCCCAGTGTTCCCAGGGTGCCAGCAGAAAATATAACATTACGCGCTCGCACACGTTGACCACTCGCATGCAGCCAGGCAGTTGTGCGATGGTATACCACTTCGTAACGTGCCCCATTCGCCTGGCCAGCTGTCAAAGGAATCACGTTTTCCACAGTCGCCTCGGGCTGGATTTTTACTCCCAACTTTTCAGCGAAATACAGGTAATTCTTGGGCAGAGTGTTCTTGGCATTGTAACGGCACCCCACCATGCAACCTCCGCAATGAATGCATGTGTTCCTGGCAGGTCCTCCTCCACCAAAATAAGGGTCAACGACTTCCTGACCATCTGCATCCTCCACACCCCCAAAGAACACGCCCACTCTGGTAGGCTGGAAGGTGGATTGGACCCCTAAGTCGTTGGCGATGTCCTTAAGAATACCATCCGCCGCCCATTGACGGGGATTCGCCGTGATGCCTAACATGCGTTCAGCGGTGTCGTAATGGGGTGCCAGGACACTCTTCCAATCCTGTAGATGCTTCCAGGAGGGGCTATTAAAGATCGTATCATCCGGGCGCATGAGCACATTCCCATACACCAGGCTACCACCACCTACCCCATCTCCATGCAAGGCTAGGATATTGCGGAAGAACGAGAAATGCATGATGCCATAGCAGCGTAAAGCAGGTAGCCACAAGAATTTCCAGATATTCCAGTTGGTCTTGGGGAAATCACAGTCCTCATATCGTTTGCCCCGCTCCAGAACTAGCACCGAATAGCCTTTCTCCGCCAGGCGCATGGCTGATACGCTGCCTCCAAAGCCGGAGCCGATGATCACATAGTCGTAAATGGTGGTTTCAGGTGGTTTCATTTTTCCTCAGTAGATATCAGCCCCTCTAAAAAAGAATGGCCAAGCAAGTATTTTGCACCAAATGCAGCATTTTATGCACTGGTTCGCCCCAACATTCAGACTTATCAGCCAAATGACTAATATCGATAGAAACCTCTACCCGATTTCCGACCTAGGTAGCCGGCATCCACCATTTTACGCAACAGCGGGCAGGGACGGTATTTATCGTCTCCCAGGTCACGCTGCAACACTTCCATGACGAAAAGAACCACATCCAGCCCCACCAGGTCTGCTAATGCTAGTGGGCCCATGGGATGATTCATCCCTAACTTCATCACCGTGTCAATTGCTTCAGGGGTGCCAATGCCTTCCTGCAAAGCGAAAATGGCCTCGTTGATCATCGGGCACAGGATGCGGTTGGAGATGAAGCCGGGTGAATCATTGGCCTCCACCGGCTCCTTACCCATTCTGCGACAGGTTTCCATGGTCGTGGCGGTTGTTTCAGGGGAGGTGGCCAGGCCACGGATTACCTCCACCAGCTTCATCAATGGCACCGGGTTCATGAAGTGCATTCCGATCACGTTTTCCGGTCGCTTGGTAGCTGCAGCAATTTTGGTGATGCTGATGGACGAGGTATTACTCGCCAGGATCGCCCCGGGTTGAGCAATCTGGTCCAGCTCGCCGAAAAGCTTTAGTTTCAAGTCGGGGTTCTCCGTGGCAGCTTCAATCACCAATTCAGCATTGGCTGCGCCATCCAATGCCATGCTGGTTTTTATCTTCAAGGCCGCCTGCTTCTGCTCTTCGCTGATGGCTCCTTTGGAGAGTAATTTATCCACCGACTTGGCGATGGTCGCCTGGGCACGCTCCACCTGCCCTGAGACCACGTCCATCATGGTCACCTGGTAACCTGACGTGGCAGCCACCTGGGCGATACCATTGCCCATCGTCCCCGCCCCCACTACAAAAATCGAGTGAATGTCCATGCCATCCTCCTCTATATGTCATTGCGAGTATCTCCACAGCGCTCCGCGCATTCCTAACTGGAAGAAACTGGACGATATGTCATTGCGAAGCCCGTTCTTTGGGCTGAAGCAATCTGCTCTCTTATCAGAAACTTCTTCATCGG
>JBAQFX010000085.1:0-1767 GCA_049287485.1 Anaerolineales bacterium | reverse complement strand
CCAACCTCAAAACCAACTCGTTCTAATATATCAGGTCTTAGCTGATACGGGATAGTGCCAGGACGCTCACCAGATATTGTTTGTTCCGTCTTTGCTTCATACAATCGTTTTTCAGGACTGCCCTCCGGTGCGTTTTTAAGCTGTCTCCACCAAGGTTCAACACCATACCTTTCTTCTGCCCCACCAGGCAATAAGGAAGTTGGAACATCAATATTTGATTTACTAAACTCATATTTTAATTTAATGGGGTATGCCTCTTGTTCGGTCATTCTACCAGCCAGTACTTCCTTGTCTATCTGCTGTAAGGCACTATCTATACTATCAAGTTTGCGTTGGCGTGACTGCTCCTCCCTTGCGAAGTCCATACGGGAGGCCATCTCCATTTTTTCTATTTCCCAGAGTTTAGCCCGCTCGTGCATTTGCAGGTCGATGGCTATATCCTGTTTTCTGAGCATTGCATTATACTCAAGCTCCATCTGCCTCTGCTGCAATCTTGCTTCATTCTCCATTTTCTGTTGTGCAAGCAAAGTACCCACTCTGGCTTCGCCAGCTTTCTGTGCGGCAGATATAACTGTACTCGGTTTTCCGTGCTCAGTTCTAATAGACATACCAATATCCTTTATGCAAACCTGTGAATAGTTAAATATGTTGTATCTATTGTAGCAATAGTTGCCCTACCACCACCATTATTATGATAAGTGAATACTTCAATATAATCATTTGCGGCTAAATATGCGTCTGTAGAAACATGAATACGAAAATCTCCATTCGCTCCTGTAATTTGTTGTCCATATACTAAAGCAGAGTTATTTTTATAAATAGCACAAAATACATACTTTCCATCGAGTATAGATGCAAGTCCTACTGATGCTTTAATCGAGTAATAACCAGCACTTGTGGCAACAAATCTATGATTTGTTGAATTGTCAAATTCAGCATCAATATCATAATTTTCTGTTTGAAATAATACCTTTGTAAAAGTTGTGTTATTTATTGTTTGGGATGAACTTTGGTAAACACTACATTTAGAAGTAAAACCACCTCCACCGCCGCCAGGAGCAGCACCAAATTCTAACCCGTCTTCACCAGCATTTACTACTACACAATTCCCAGCTTCGCCTGCATAACTTACAGGGTCAGTGTCAGTCAAAGAAAGCCAAGTCGAAGCCGCAGCAGCAAGACCTAATTGATAATCATTACCTGCATCATCTGTAAACCACAATTCATTAGGTACAGAACCATCAACCCATATTTGTCCATATCCTGATATATCGGTATCTGCATTAGCTCGTTCTTTTAAGTATAAAACACCTTCTGTTGAAACATTGTCACCAAACCGCACCAATCCAGCATTAGTATAAAGTGCATAATTAAGCGTTGTTCCTGCATCAATATTATTAATATAAATACCATATTCATTAACTAATGTGTGTGGAGTGCCCTGTGCCTGAATAAGTCCAACTCTAACACCATAAAAATTAGTAACAGTGGCGGCATCTTGTATGTTGGCCGTTATATATAATCCAGCAATTCCGGTCACAATTCCAGAAGAACTACCTTCGACATTCAAATCGCAATGAAATCCCCTGATTCCTAACCCATCTGTCCAATTTTGTGTATTAACATCGTCAAGTTGAACTTGAGTATAAACACCTGTTATGTGGCCTGTATAATCTGCTGCACCGGTTTTACCTGCTTGCAAAGAAAAAAGACAACCGTCTCTGGTTACATTGTCCCCAGCGGCAGTCATATTCCAAACTTTATGAT
>JBAQFX010000084.1:0-32189 GCA_049287485.1 Anaerolineales bacterium | reverse complement strand
CTACAAGAATCATCCGATTCAATGATTTGTAATATTCCGTGAAAATGATTAGGCATAACAATATATGGATCTGTGATTACATATGGATATCGATTTTGTAACCATTCCCAGGCTTGTGCAGCAATTTGACCATATTGGTTTAACATCATCTCCCCATCCACCACCTCACCAAAAAAAATTGCTCGGTGGTATGTCACTATGGTTATAAAATACGCTCCGGGTAATGAATAATCATACTCTTTCAACCGGATTGAACGTCGGTGATGTTTCACTGAACCTGGTGTCATTTATATCTGATGAAGTATTACATACGAGCAGGTTGCAACCCGCATTCAAAACAAAAAATCATCCAGCTCGATAATTGCTAAAGCAATCCCTCTTCCAAATCCATGATCTCTTTGCGGAATTCTTCCGTCAACGGGCAAAATTCCGTATTATCCTCCCCTGTGTTGCGTTCCTCGATGATTAAAATCGAGGCATCCTGGCTCATCACTACCGTATGCCAGGCATTTTGCTTGACGTTATACAATTCCCCTGCTTCCAACCTGTGGGTATATATTCCATCTACTCTGCCAGAATTACCTCCCAGCACCAGGCTGGCCTTACCCTGCAACAACACGAACACCTCATCCGTTTGGGTATGGCGTTCCATCGCATTGAGCCGATCCACCCTCATGAATGGCGCCCAACGTAATATCGCTACCCGCCAGGAATTAAAATCGATCAGCGGCTTGTATCCTTCCCCATCACATTTCCTGATCGCTAATATACGCTCGTCCATATGCCTACCCCTTATCGACCCATCCAAACATCCACCTGGTGCTCACCGGCTGCTGCTTCCAACCTGACCAGGTTCCCCTCCATCACCTTGCCATCCAGCTCGATGCGGCTCACCCCCCGGCTGATATGCCCGGGATTATGCACCGTAATGTGAAACCTGTTCCCCCTGAAGCTACGCTCAACACTGAACCCGTCCCATTTGGGCGGGATGCAGGGATCGATGCGTAAACCCTCAAATTCCGGGCGGATGCCCAATATCCATTGGGTGATGGCCAGGTAATTCCAGGCCGCGGTGCCGGTGAGCCAGGAATTCTTGGCTTCACCATTGGTGGGAGATTCACGACCGGCGATCGTTTGTGCGTAAACATAAGGCTCACAGCGATGTACCTCGCTGATTTCCTCGCGTATAGAAGGATTAATTCGCAGGTAATAATCGTGGGCGGCCATGCCGTCACCACACATGGCCTCGGCGATCATGATCCAGGGATTGGTGTGGCAAAATACACTGCCATTTTCCTTGTAACCGGGTGGGTAGGATGAAATCTCCCCCAGCTGCAGGTAGTAGCGCGTGTATGCCGGCTGGTGCAGCAGGATGCCATGCGGGGTAGCCAGCTTCTCGGCCACTGCATCCAGTGCCTGGCGCGCCCGGCCATCTTCGATCCCCAGCCCTGCCATCACACACATGCCCTGCGGCTCGATATAGATCTGCCCTTCCTGGCACACTTTTGAGCCAACCGGGTCGCCAAAGTCATCATACGCCCGGCGGAACCAGGCTCCATCCCAGCCGGCTTGCCATACGGCTTTTTCCATCCCTTTGCTGGCCCGTCGATACTGCTCAGCAACCTGGTCACCCTTATGTTCGGCAATCCTGATCATATCCTGGGCGGCGCGAATGAACAAACCGGCAATGAAAACACTTTCTGCTACCTTGCCATCCTTGTTCGTGGTGGTTTGGAAGGATTGCCCGGGTGACTCGGAAAAGCAATTAAGGTTAAGGCAATCATTCCAATCTGCCCGCCCGATCAAGGGCAGCCCATGCGGCCCCAGAAGGTCGAGGGTGTATTGCATGCTGCGTTGCAGGTGCCTGTACAGGTTTTCCTCGCTGCCGGGCAAGTTGTCATACGGCACAGCTTCGTCCAGGATGCTCCATTCGCCCGTCTCGGCGATATAAGCTGCCACCGCCAGCACCAGCCAGAGCGGGTCATCATTGAAGCCTGAGCCAACTTCATTATTCCCCCGCTTGGTCAGCGGTTGGTACTGGTGGTAAGCTCCACCGCTGGGTAACTGGGTGGCTGCCAGGTCCAGGATGCGTTCACGGGCGCGTTCTGGTACCAGGTGCATAAAACCCAGCAGGTCCTGGTTTGAGTCGCGGAAACCCATGCCACGCCCGGTGCCCGACTCGAAATATGAAGCCGAGCGGGAGAAGTTGAAGGTTGCCATCAGCTGGTACACATTCCAGATATTGACCATGCGATCGGTATGGATATCGGGCGTGTGCACCTGGAACTTTTCAAGCAGACCTTGCCAATAAACCTGCAAGTGCAGGAAAGCTGCCTGTACTTCCTCTACTTTTAAATATTTTTGGATGATGGGCAAAACGGTGCGCTTGTTGATCACCTGGGTGCCCGACGGGTTGAACTTCTCCGCCACCGGGTTCTCATGGTAGCCAAGCAGGAAGATGACCGTGCGTTGTTCCCCAGGATCAAGATGGAGCTGCAGGTGTTGCGCTCCCATCGGCTGCCATCCATGGGCAATGGAATTGCTCAACCGGCCACGTTCGACTCCCAAGGGCGATTCGGTTCCTCGATACGGTCCGAGAAAAGCTTCCCGGTCGGTGTCAAAACCAGCCAGCTTCTCTGAACAGGCCAGGAAGGCAAAATGATTGCGCCGCTCGCGGTATTCGCTTTTATGGTATATGACATCGTCCACCACTTCCACCTCACCGACGGAATAATTGCGCTGGAAGTTGGTGGCATCATCCATCGCATCCCACAGGCAGAACTCAACCATGGAAAATATGGATAGATTGGCTGGTTGGGCACGCTGATTGGTGAGAGTCAGTTCCCAGATCTCCAGATTTTCACCCAGGGGGATGAAATAACGAAGATGAGTTTGTATGCCTGCCAGGGTGGATTGGATGGTGGTATAACCCAGACCATGCCGGCACTCATACTCGCTCAGGGCGTGACGTACAGGCTGCCAGCTGGGTGACCAGAAGGTAGCCGGGCTGGCATCATCATCCCGTAAGTAGATATAGCGTCCACCCTCATCCAGTGGGGCATGGTTGTAGCGGTAACGGGTCAGGCGCCTGAGTCTGGCGTCCTTGAAGAATGAATAGCCACCCGCCGTGTTGGAAATGATTCCGAAATACGCCTCACAACCCAGGTAGTTGATCCACGGCAGGGGGGTATCCGGCCGGGTAATGACGTATTCACGTTGTTCGTCGTCAAAATACCCGAAGCGCATAAGTCTTATCCTGAAACCTCAATATTTCCCAGATTATTTCCACCAATCCAGATAGCAGAGGTCGTCAATCGTTTTCGTGTACCCTGGCGAGCAGTCCGTCCACGATGTCTTCTGGAGAGTTCGGCAGGCTACCACCAAAGAAATGCAGCATATCCGTAAATGGCATATCCATCATGAAGCCTGACAGGTCCATGCCAATGCCTTCACTGCCAGCACCACCCAGGATAGCTTGCATCTGGCTGGTCATTTGTTGGACCAGTGGAGCAAGTACAGCCTGGCCGCGCGGGTCCTCCAGCCACTCGCGCACGGTTGAGTCACGTTTCAATAAGCTGGGTAATTTAAGCGTTGATTGCAGCTGTACCTTCTGGATATTGCGGATGTCGGCAGATGAAGCACCCACCAGGATGTCAAATTCGCCATCTTCGGTGATCCAGCGCGTGTATCCAGGGTGGAAATAGGCGAAAGCGCGGAAATCCAGTGAAACGGTTACCGTTTTCGTCTCACCGGGCTGGAGCTCAACCTTGGCGAAACCCTTTAGCTCCTTGGGCGGGCGCACCAGTCCAGACTTGTGGTCATGCACGTATACCTGGATCACTTCCTTGCCTGCCAGCTTGCCGGTATTGGTCACGTCCACCGTTACAGTTAGTCCATCCACATCCTTGAAGGTTTGGGCTGATACTTTGAGATTGGTGTAGCTGAAGGTGGTGTAGCTTAATCCATAACCGAACGGGAATTGCACCGGCACCTGCTTGGCGTCATAATAACGGTAGCCGATGAAAATCCCTTCGCCATAGCGTACCTCACCATTGCCTCCGGGATAGTTAACATAGGAAGGAGTATCCACCAGCCTGAGCGGGAAGGTCTCAGCCAACCTGCCGCAGGGGTTCACCTTTCCGTACAGCACATCGGCAATGGCTCTACCACCCGCCTGACCCATCATCCAGGCTTCGAGCACTGCAGCTGGGCCATCGATCCATTCGCCCATCACCACCGGGGCACCATTGTTCAGGATAACGACCGTATGCGGCTGGACTGCACTCACTGCTTTAATTAAAGCCACCTGCTGTGTGGTCAGGTCGAGGTCAGGCCGGTCATAGCCTTCCGATTCCTTGGTTTCGGGCAGGCAAATGTAAAGCAGGGCCACCTCCGCAGAGTGTGCATGCGTAACAGCCTCGTCGATCAGGTCCTGGTTGTAGCTTTCATCCGCAGGGTAACCCTCGGCGTAGGTAAGTTCAGCATTCCCGGCTAATTTTTGTAGCTCAATGAACGGCACATCCACCTGGGTGGGGTTGATATGTGAGCTGCCTCCACCCTGGAAGTATGCATTTTGAGCGGCACGACCGATCACGGCAATGTGTTGCTGGTCTTGTAATGGCAGGACCCCGTTATTTTTAAGCAGCACCATACCTTCAGCAGCCACTTGGCGTGCCAGGGTATGGTGGCCAGCTATGTCGAATGAGCCACCTTTTGGTGTCTCCGCGGCTTTGAAAACGATGCCTAAAATTCGCCGCACAGCCTCATCCAGGACGGCTTCGTCCAATGTGCCGTTGCGCACAGCCTCGACGACCGCTTTGACCTGTAATTCCCTGGGACCGGGCATTTCCAGGTCCACCCCACCTTTCAGGGAAGCCACCCGGTCATGCACAGCACCCCAGTCGGAAACCACGAAACCCTCGAATCCCCACTCATCCTTGAGGATATCCACCAGCAACTTATGGTTCTCAGAACAGTAGGTGCCATTGAGCCGGTTGTAGGCGCACATCACCGTCCAAGGTTGAGCCTTTTTTACCGCATTCTCAAAGGCGGGCAGGTAAATCTCGCGCAGGGTACGTTCATCTACTTCGGAGCTGATGGTGAGGCGTTGGTACTCCTGGTTATTAGTGGCGTAATGCTTCAGCGAAGTGCCCACGCCCTTACTTTGTACACCTCTGATGAAGCTGGCTGCCATTTGCCCGGCCAGGTAGGGATCTTCAGAGTAATACTCGAAGTTCCGCCCGCCCAGGGGGGTGCGCTTCATGTTAGCCCCAGGTCCTAGCACCACGTCCACTTTCAAAGCAATACACTCCTCTGCTATAGCCTGCCCCAAACGATGGATCAAATCAACATCCCAGGTGGAGGCCATGCAGGAGGCGGTTGGAAAGCAGGTGGCGGGCAGGCTTTGCGCCATCAGGTTGTTTACATCGGCGACACGTCGTACACCATGCGGCCCATCGGATACGGTCATTTCCGGCACGCCTAGATGTTCAATGGGCGTGGTGGTCCAGGGGGAGGCGCCCGTACACAGGGCGGCTTTTTCTTCCAGCGACATTTTCTTGATCAAATCTGTGATTTTTGTCATTGCTCAAACCTTTCTTCTTATCCCTTTTATATAATTTCTGAAAATTCTTCACCCGATAAATCGGATGATCAAAAATTCGTATAGTTAATAGCTTAAACTATCTTACCGTGTGCATAAGAGTCATACACCGAACGTTGTTGGATTGCTTTCTTGGCTTTTTCTAACGTCCAGCCGGTTTGCATCGGGCAGGAAATTCGAGTCTTTCGCCCAGCAGGCAGGTTGAAGTAATTGTCGCTAAAGACGACATCCGTGCCAAGTAGAGATACTTCCACAAGGAGAGCCAGGGATTGGGAAGTCAATTCGATCACCAATTGGTCCCCCTCGCTGTGCAGATCCACACGGATGGCGGGATCCACCAGGGCTAGGTGCTTGATGGGAACGAAGCTCGCACTCTGCCGGGCAATGATTTGGTTTCCTTGTTGTAATTCGGCGATAAAGACCAGATTACGCAGGTTATTTTCCGATAGCTGGTCGGCAAAATCCAGCCTGCATACCTGGCTAGCCGCTTGCGGGGGGACTCTGACAGGTGCTTGCCCTGAAGTTAAGACCTGCCCACTGAGGTTCTCCAAAGACCAGTTCACCAGCCCCTCCCAAGGCTCCCGTAAATCATTGGAGACGTACACCACCTGTTTGGGGGGCTTATCTTCGATGGAAAGCATCACCGGTGCAAAGAATCGGCGCGCGGCATAATGCAGCGCTTTCCAGCGCCCGAAGTAATCCAGGCTGGACCAGGAAGCCACCGGCCAGCAGTCATTGAGTTGCCAGTACAGGATGCCCGCCACCCGTTCCGGATGGCGCCGCCAGTGTTCCACCCCATAGCGGATGCCCTCCGCCTGCAGAGCCAAGCTCAGGTAGACCAGTGATTCAAAATCCTTGGGTAAGCGGAATGTATCCAACATCTGCCCGACCATGACGGAATTCCCGCTGGCATTTTTCTGGTGCTGCTCCATGGTGTAGGAGGTCATATTCCACTCACTTTCGTCGGCGAAAGTGCGTATAGTCGATAATGGGGGCAGCGCCTGGAAACCAAACTCGCTCATGAAGCGTGGGTATTGCTGGCGATAAGCGCTGAAGGGTTTCCTGCCATGCCACACATCCCAGTAGTGAGAATCTCCCTGCTGCTGACTGTTCGGATCCACGAATGGGGTGTTGGAGGAGGGCGAGCTGGGCCAGTAAGCATGGTCAGCGTCCTCCGCCTGAATCCAGGCGGGCAGTGTGTGGTGGAAGAAGCGGTCGTAAGCTGCCTTCAAGTCCTGCAACTCGGGGCGGTTCCAGTTCCAGTCCACCCAGCCCCATTCCATCTCATTATTCCCGCACCACAGCGCCAGGCAGGTCCGGTGGCGCAATCGGCGAACGTTCTGCACCACTTCCTGCCTGACATTCTCCAGGAAATCAGCATGATCCAGCGGATAAACACTACAGGAAAAGATAAACTCCTGCCACACCAGGATGCCATACTTGTCACATAGGTCATAAAAGCGCTCTTCTTCGTAAAACCCGCCACCCCACACGCGTAACATGTTCTGGTGGGTCTCAGCGGCTGAGCGGATCAATCCTTCTAATGAGCTATCCGTGATACGGGTGGGGAAGGAGTCGGCCGGGATCCAGTTGGCGCCTTTAGCAAGGACGGGGATTCCGTTGACCGCGAAGCTAAAGCTGCGTCCCCACTGGTCATCTTGCTGGCGCAATTCGATCGTGCGCAGCCCAAGCTGGTATTTTTTCCTATCCAAAACCCTAGACTCCGCACCATCACGTCTCAATAAAGAAACTTCCACCTGGTACAGTGGTTGCTCGCCATAGCCATTGGGCCACCATAATTCTGGCTCGGGAATGGGCACCTTTATGGCCACTTCATCGCCTGCATCGTTGGTGACTTCTTTCTCAAGTATTTCACCATCCGGTGCCGTGATCCGCACGGAGCTCATAAGCTGTGTATTTTGCCAGCGCTCAATGGTCAGCTTGGCTTTAACTACCACCTGCCCGGTGGCGTGATCCTGGCGTAAATGGACGTCCGTGATACGCGCCTCAGTGTGGCCTTCCAGGCGGAGTTCTTTCCAGATTCCAATGGCTGGCAATTGTGGACCCCAATCCCAGCCGAACTGGCAGGGTGCCTTGCGCAGGTGTGGACCACCCGGGATGGCCTGGCTGACGCCTGGAAGCGGGCGTAGAGCCTGCTTTTCTGCGGCATATTTCACCGGCGAGAAGAAGGTGATGGTTAATTCATTTGAGCCATGTGAATGTAAAAATGGTTTAACCTTCCATTCGTACCGGCGGAACATGTTGTCGGTCTGACCAAGCTCGTGCTTGTTCAGCGCGAGCGTCGCTAATGCGTCCAAACCTTCGCAAGCCAACAGGACCTTATCTTCAGCCAGTACTTCTGGCGAACAAGTAAACCGATAGCGATATTCCCAATCGGCTTCAGCCACCCACTGAACGCGTTTTTCGTTGTCGCCCACAAATGGGTCGGGGATGCGCCCCAGGGCCAGTAGGTCGGTATGCGCACCACCGGGAACGTGAGCTGTCAGCCACTCTTGCGTGCCTGCCTGGCGAAATTCCCAGGTACCTGCTAAGGATTGAATTTTCATACTGCCGTTTCCTGAAAGATCAGCTTATATTTCATGGACAACAAGTAAAGCCCAAATAATCCCAGAAACAACACCACCAGGCAGAGGGGGACAACTTCCAGGGAAAACTGGCGTGCCAGCACCCCCAACAAACCGGGAATGACCGCTGTCCCCAGACCTGAAGCAGCCATTTGCATGCCAATAGTATTGGCTGCGAACTGCTCGCTTACCCGCTGGCTGGTGCCTGAAATTAATGCCGGGAAGATGGGTGCGATGGAAAAACCAATCAGAGCCACTGCCACCAGGTTCGCCACTGCGGAGGGATTCCAGACTAGCAATGCCGTACCCAGCAGAGCCCCCAGCAGGCTACCCTGCACCAGGAGATTGACGCCCAACCGCCTGGCATATAAGCCTGCTAAGATCCGTCCTATGGTAAAGGTAGCCCAATAACTACCGGCCCATAACCCCGCTGCAGCCGGATTAATGCCGCGCGACTCAACCAGCAGGCTGTAAGTCCAGGTTCCAAGGCTCACCTCGGCACCGACATACATAAAAAACAATAGGGCGCTCAACCATACCTGTGGCCGGTGTAACGTTATTCTTATCGGCGTTTTATAATCGGTGAGTCGCTTGGGCTCATCACTTCCCTCGGAGGCTTCTTTTCGGTTCCACATTGAAAGCGTCAGCACAAAGCAGGCCGCCAGGGCAATCTGGAAGCCGCTCACCATGCGGTAGCCTACCCGCCAGGAATTAAAGGTTGTCAGGGCAATGGTCATGATAATTGGGCCCAGCGTAATGCCAATCCCATAGCTGGCGTGCAGCCATTGCATCTGACCTGTATTGAAATGTGCCGCTACGTATGTATTGAGTCCGGCATCGATAGCGCCCGCCCCCAGGCCGGCAAATACACCCAACAGGACCATCATCCACCAGGCTGGAACCAGGGTATAGCCAAGCAGGGCTGAGCTGGTCAGGGCGCAGCTAGCAGCCAGCAACCTGCCAACACCTATGCGCGCAATCAAAGCTCCACTCAAGAAACTGGAGGTCATGTAGCCGGAAACCGCCGCAATCAATAATATTCCCAGCGCATCGAGTGGAATGGAGAAACCCGCCCTCATTGACGGCCAGGCGATTCCGAGTAAGCCATCAGGCATCCCCAGGGCAATAAAGGCAATGTAGGCCAGGAGAAGCAGGCTTAATTTAGAAATCCCCTTCGTAGTGCGCGCTGTGCTCAAAGGTGTGTCCAGATTTGTGTTTAAGTATGATGATTTTTCGCTAAAACCCAGCCTGCCAGGAATAGTTTACACCGTTGAGAGGTCCCAGGCTTCGTGGATCTTGGGAACATCACTGATCAGGCGCTTCGTATATGGCTTTCTCGGAGCCAGGATTACATCGTCTGCACTTCCGCTTTCCACAAATTTCCCATGTTCCATGATATAGATCGTGTCTGAGACGTAATATGCCAGGCCAATATCATGCGTGATGAAAATAATCGTCATATCGATTTCATCACGTAGCTGCATCAGCATATCCAGGATAGTGGCGCGTGAACAGGCATCGATCATTGAAGTGGGTTCATCTGCCACCAGGATTTTCGGCTTTAGCAGGAAGATGCGCGCAATCATCAGGCGCTGCATTTGCCCACCAGATAGCTCGAAAGGATATTTATTGGTTAATTCTTCAAACTTAAGGTTCACAAAACTGCAGGCTTCCGACATCAACTCCATTTTTTTAGCATGAGGTAGCCTTCGTCCGCCTCGCATATAGATGCAATCTAAAAGGACGGAATCAATCTTGTTGAATATGTTATATGAAGAATATGGATCCTGAAATATCGCCTGGATATTCTTCCAGTATTCTTTCCGTTTCTTTTGGGTGCCGATATCCCGCTTTTTCCCCTGAAAGTAAACCTCTCCCCCCGTCGGGTTGATCAAGCCTAAGATCATCTTGGCGAAAGTGGTCTTGCCGCTGCCAGATTCACCCACGATCGAGACCACCTCCGTAGTACACATATCAAAATCTACATGGTCCACAGCCAGGCATTTCTGGCGTCCCACCCCAAAGATTTTGGTCAGTCCAACCGTGCTCAGGCATTTATCAGTTCTATCCAGCGTTCTCATAAGACTCCTTCATATAAACTTCGCGCAGGGTCTTTTCAGGGAAGATGCAGCGATAAAAACGACCACCATCTACCTCGCGCAACCCTATTGACATCACCTTGCATTCTGGCTGCACGTATTTGCAGCGTTCGGCGAATCGGCAACCAAAAGGTGGGCTTTTTAGGTTTGGGGGCACACCAGGGATGGCAGTCAGTTTCACATCCCGCAGACCACTCTCAGGCACAATGATCGAGCCCATCAGACCTTTGGAATATGGATGGAGTGGGTCGAACACGGCTTCTTTCGCCGAGCCTTTCTCCACGATCTGTCCGGCATACATCACCATGATGTCATCAGTCACATTGTACAGAAGGGGAAGCTCATGGGTGATGAAGATCATCGACTTGATGAAGCCATCTTCCATCAGGTTCTTCAGCATTTTGATCACCATCTTCTGCGAAGTGACGTCAAGTGCTGAAGAAGGCTCGTCAGCGATCAGTACCTTTGGAAAAAGCAACACTGAGACCGCAATTACCGTGCGTTGTTTCATCCCGCCTGAAAGTTCCACTGGGTATCTCTGCAGTACCTCCACCGGCAGACCCAGGCAATCAAAGCATTCCTTGGCAAAGTCATGAATTTCTTTCTTGGTTTTATATGGATCATGTGCCTGAAATACGTCTTCAATAAAATTAATGATTTTCTGGGTGGGGTTGAGCGCGTTCATCGCTGATTGGGGGATATAGGCAATTTCGGTGCCTAGGATGTTTTTACGGATATCATCCGGTTTCATCCCCGAGATATTACGTCCATTGATGATGATCTCGCCAGTCATATAGTGCAATGGAGCAAAATAATAACCCATCAGGCTGAGTGCTAGGGTCGATTTTCCGCAGCCAGATTCTCCCGCAATTCCTAAGCTTTTTCCTTCTTCTACCTTTAAAGAGACATGGTCAACCGCATAAACATTTTCCCGAAAGCGAGTGATATATTTTGTGCTTAATTCTCTTACCTCTAACATTACTTCTGCCATTTCGACCACCTATTCTCTTAATGCCGGGTTGAATACCTGGTCGAGACCGGTATTCATCAAATTCATCGAGAATGTAATCAGCGCGATGACTACGATCACGGGGAAGTACGCCCACCATTTTCCGAGTATTTCCGCCTGGTAGATCAACGACCAGTTCATCATTAAACCCAAGGTTGGTACTAAAGTCGTTTTCGGTCCTAACCCAATGATAGAGAGTTGAGCCTCTGACAAAATACCCGAGGCAATCTGCAAAATAAAAGCCATAACCACATAAGAAGCGATGTATGGTAGGATATCTGCCAGGATAATGTGCACGATGGAGTGCCCGGATAATTTTGAAAGATTGACGTGATCGCGATTACGTAATGAAGTTACTTGTGCACGCACTGCACGCGTCGTCCATACCCAGGAGGTAAACCCGATCACTACCGCGATGGTAAAAGCGCCGCGATGTTCCTGCCCGATACTGAATGAAATTAAGATTAATAATACAAAGGTGGGGATTACGGTAAAAATATTTGTGATGAACATAATGATGTCATCCACCAGGCCACCGATATAGCCTGACAGCAATCCTAAGCTCAAACCGATTAAGGTCGCTACGGTTCCGGCGACGAGACCGATCTGTAGCGATACGATGGTGGCCTTAACCAGCTCCGTCAACACATCCCTGCCGAAATTATCAGTTCCGAGCGGTAACACCCGCACGTTCGGGATCTGGCTGATATTCACGTAATCAGATTGTGCCACTGAACCTGTCGGATCCAGGGCACCCGTTTCCGCGTTTGGCGCCGCAATAGTCAACCCCTCGATGGATAAAATTCCTTGGAGCGAGGTGTTGAGCCTTTGATAGTACATTTGCTTGGCATAGGTCATCCCGGGAACCTGCACAGTCGGGTCATAATTATTTTCCCACTGTTCCATCAGTTTTGCGGTATCGCTGATATCGATCTCATCTTCAGGAAAGCCATCTGCCACAAGCCATGCCTTCATATCCAGGCGTTCTTGGTCGCCCAGCTTATTACCAATGCGATTGGCAGCCGCATCATTGAGAAAAAGGGTATACGTCGGAGCACCGATGGAGTCATAAACATTCACATACACGCCAGGCGGGAAGAAAGTGCCCTGACCGATAATTTCTAATGGATCATATTTTACGAATATCGGATAAACGATCACGGTGAGCAACAAGAGCATAAAAACAATAAATCCAAACAAAAAATTTGAAGAGCGAAAAACTTGTCGGAGGGTGTATTTCATGTCAAAACCACTTCCTAATCCAACTGCGCCGCTTTAATGCGTGGATCAATAAAACCATAAACGATATCAATCAGAAGCATCGCCATCAGCACCATCAAGGTAACGATTAATGTAGCTGCTGAGATTAGCGGATAATCCTGTCCCATCACAGCATGCAGCATGGTGAAACCAATCCCTGGATAACTAAAGATGATCTCCGCTACCAATGCCCCTCCCACCATGGTGCCAATAGATAACGCCAGGCCTGTCACCTGAGGAAGCATGGCATTGCGAAATACGTAGCCGATGATCTTGCGATCTTTGATACCCATGAAACGGCTGTATTTTACGTAATCTGCATTCAGCTCATAGATGGACATGGAGCGCATGCCGATCGCCTGGCCTCCGATGGCGATCAACACGATCGACCAGAATGGCAACTGGTAGTGGGTAATCACCGACCAGATGAATTTCCAGCTGAAGTTGGGAATCAGGTCAAATCCGTATCCGCCTGAGGTTGGGAACCATTTCAGACCGACTCCAAAAATGACCAGTAAAATGACTGCCATGCCGAAGGCCGGGAAATTGCTCACGAAAATGCTGATCGGCATAAGCACTTTATCAAAACCCTTTTTGAGATAAGCGGCCAATGCCCCCAGCGTATTCCCAATCAACCAGCCCACGATGATCGCCGGGAATTGCAGGCCGATCGTCCACCAGATGGACGATTTGAGAATGTCTAACACTGGTCTTGGGTACTGGCTGAATGATAAACCAAAATCGCCGTGGACGATATTTTTTATATAGAGGAGAAATTGCGTCAGCATGGGTTTGTTGGTGCCAAACGCGTTCTGATAATACTCATAAACCGCCTGGATCCCACTGGCACTTTGCATGCCCTGAGTAGCTCTTTGGGTAATTACAGCTACGGGATCACCCGGCATCAGGCGGGGTAGGACGAAATTTAATATGATGGCGAAAACAAAAGTAACCGAGAACCAAATAGCCTTGTTAAGGAAATATTTTCTATATCCTTTCAACTCAGCCTCCTTGAAAAAGGAACAGCCATGTCCCCAGAATTTGCAGAACATGGCTGTTTTGTTGCATGATTAGTTACGGATTCACAAGCGTGACGTTATAGAGACACGCTACACCCCAACCATCCATACAGTCAAGTGGCGGGACGGGTGGGTTGGTACCATCACCCTGGTGAGGGAAGTTCGTCCAAACACTCTCGTTCACCGCATGGAACGCTTGGGGACGATACATGAGCGTGAAGGACGGGATATCGGTCAGGTAGATCTTGACCAATTCCGTGTACATTTCCTTCAGCGTGGCGGGATCAGTTGTCGAGGGGATCGCCTGGATCAATGCATCGGCATCAGGGTTCTTATAGCCACCCCAGTTACCGTTCCAGTTGTTTTGCGTCTCGGCGAATTCGGAGCTGATCAGATGGCGGATGCGTCCCCAGGGTTGGGTCGGGCCAGCGCCATCCGACCACATCATGAAGATATCATATCCCGTATCGGGCAGAGCTTGCCAATCCGTGACGACGGTTTGATAAACACCCCAGTCAGGATAATTGGTGGTGATATCTATGCCGATGTTCTTACCAGCCGCAGCCACCACTTCCATAGCTGCCTGCCAGTCGGACCAGCCGTCGGGACAGGTTGCTACGTAGTGAAGGTTCTGCCCATTGAGTTCGCGCCAGCCATCGCCATCGGTGTCGACAATGCCGGCACCATCCAGCAGTGTTTTAGCGCCTTCAATGTCCTTGCCAACCCACTGCAGGTCAGCCACAGCCGCGTGATCGTACAGGGCCTGCTCGCCAGGTGTCGGGTTCATCAATGAGCGTGGCACCTGGGCGAAGGTAGCCGATTGGTTGGTCATGGCGTTGGCGATGATCGTGTCGTAGTCAACTGCAATGGCAATCGCCTTGCGGATTTCTAGCTGGTCCAGCCCATAGGATTTCATGTTGAAGAATGCCGTTGGCAGGCTGGCACCGATGCCATATGGAGGATCGGGAAGGTAGGTAGAGATGGGTAGCCCATAGTTGAGCCACAAAATCTGAATATTGGAGTTGAACTGCTGGCTGACATCCACTTCACCTTGTGCCAAAGCAACCGATCCGGCCGCATTATCCTTAAACATCTGATGCGCCAGGTACTTGGGAACCGGTAGCTTGCCCCACATGCTAGCATCCTGCCCCCAGTAATTGTCATCACGAATGAGGATAACCTTCGTGTCGTCAGCGAAGAACTTATGGTAAGGGCCAGAGTAAACGACATCTTCAGCGGTGTCGGCTTTGAACGAATCAGGATCACCTGTACGCGCTTCCAGAGTCTGAGTCCAGGCTTTCTGGAGCACGTAGTTACCAGTCAGGTAAGCAGCCACCATCAGAGGATTAACCGCTTTGCCGTCTTCACCTAGTTTGCCCTTGACCACCACCGTCTGGGCATCAACCGCTTCGACGGTGTCGATGAAATCTCTATAGTTAACCCCAGCATTGGTTTCATACGTGACATTGGCATACCAGGTATAGGCAACATCATCTGCGGTCACCGGTGTGCCATCGCTCCAATGTGCGGCAGGATTGAGCTTGAAAGTGATCTCAGTCTGTGCATCGTTCCATGTATATGGTCCATCCGCTAGTAATGGATATGACCCACCATCGAGCATGTCGTATAGGTACGGGGTTTCAAACATGAGCACGCGGGAGCTGTCCTGCGCTGCGATAGCCATGGCATTATTGCAGTTGGAAGAGTATGGATTCCAACATACTACTGCACCCCACTGTTGGCCATTAAAATACATGGTTTCGTCGCGTGGCAGCTGCTCCTCTGGTGCTGGGGTCGGTGGTGCCACTTCAACGGTCTCGATCACCGTCTGGATTTGGGTCTCCTTCACCACCTGGGTCTGCACCACTGGTACTTCCACGGTCTGTACTATTGTCGCCGGTGTGGGTGTTGCGCAGGCGCCGAGCACCATGCCCATCACCATCACCAGAGAAATTATGATATACAAGCGTTTCATATTCATTCTCCTTAAATTTTTATTGGCTATTCTTGTTATAGGTTATTTCTATTTGTTCTTATGTATGGCTGATTTCACACCTCCTCTTGTGTGTAGGGTGATGATAACTAATTGATAGAGCTTCCCATCGCCGTTCCCAGTGAACCGGACGACTTCCTGCTGTTTCGCATAGAAACCCCACAACTATCACGTATCACCAATTCTGTATCCATGATGATATGTCTGACTGGCTTGGTGCCGTTTTCTATCAGATCGATCAGGATATCCACTGCCTTGACACCAAACTGGATAATAGGCTGCCGTACGGTGGTTAGCTTAAAATCAGCTAGTGACGCAACCGGCAAGTCATCAAAGCCCACAAAAGCAATATCTTTCGGAATATTTAATCCCATATTCTTGGTTGCCCGGATCGCACCGATAGCCATTGTGTCTGAAGCAGCAAAGATGGCCTCAGGTCGGTGTGGCAACAACTTTTTCATTGCCTGGTATCCGCTTTGCTCGCTAAAATCCCCCTCTGCGACTAGTGTATCATCTATCTTCCCAAAATGCTCCTCGATAGCTTTCCGGTATCCCTGCATCCGGTCGATTCCAGCCGTGCTATTCATCCTCCCGGTGATCGTGCCGATGCGCTGATATCCCAGGCTGATCAGGTGGTAAACAGCCTTATATGACGCAGTTTCATTATCCACATCGATGTAGCTGATCTCAGACGTATTGTATGGACGACCGATCATCACGATGGGAAAATCCGAGTTGATCAGCCGATCAAGCAAGATATCGTCCATTTCCGCGCTTTGTAGCAGGATGCCATCCAGCAAGCCTTTGCGAGAGATGCGTGGGAAGATGTGTTTCTCATCCTCGCGGGTCTCTAAAAGGAACAATCCCAAAGTGTAATTTTGCTGGTTGCAGGCTTGGGCAACGCCTTGGGTTAGGCGCGGGAAATAGGGATCGGTGAAAAAGCTGCTTACTGTTCGCGGCAGCACCAGTCCGATCATCCATGAATGATGGGATGCCAGGCTGCGCGCTGCGGGATGAGGTTGGTAACCGGTGCTGAGGATTACCTGGTGGACTCGTTGTCGGACATCGTCACTAACATTGGGATCCTCGTTCACCACACGCGATACGGTGGAACGTGATACGCCAGCTTGCTTGGCAATGTCTTCGAGTGTCAGATTTGGCACTGTTTTTTCCAGTTTTTTTGGTTACTTGAGGCAAGAACTTTTTGGGAGCGCTCCCAATAATTACATTATACAGGAATTTATCAAAGAGTCAATTGCTTTGTGAAGATTTTTCCAAACTGGTTACATTTGTCATCATCAGAAGTGTGCTTTTTACCCATCAAAGTCCTCTACATCCTACCATTTCGAGCGAGTGATTATCGCGAGTGAAGAAATCTCCGACCAGATTAAGAGTGTCCATCTCAAATAAAAATTTACCACTCCGTCACTGGAACCCCATCAATCTTCGTTGGGCGCCGTTTCCGTATAATAGGAGGGAAAGCAATCCACTTTTTACTTTTATTAGCAAAGTCAACCCCTTGCCAGGAACAGCGATTGGGAAGCATTCTTCACTACAACACATCCATACCCCTTACATGGACCAATACTCTTCCCTCCTGTGCGTGTATTTGCGTTAAATTCGTGGACGGTTTTCCTCCTCCCCCAATTCTGCTTTTAGAATTGGGGGAGGTCAGGAGGGGGCTACCTTTTCGTTTATAGTTGCCCTCCACCAATCTCCTTCCCCGCCATTCTCCAACCCGGCCATCCATCAGCCTCACCACAAATTCTCCTATCCCTCCACCTGTTTGACCAATACATTGTAAAATAGTCCCATCATATTCAGCTTATTTCAATCCCCTGAAATCACTTGCTTCACGGTTTGCTCCGCGCATAAGGAGACTCACCCATGACCCAACCCCCACTCCCCAATATCCCCTGGGAAGATCGCCTCGCCAGCTGCTCAGATGTGGTCTGGCGCTACACCTGGAATCCCATCATCCCACGCAACCTGATCCCCTCTGCCAACAGCATTTTTAACAGCGCCGTTGTGCCCTACGACGGAAAATTTGCCGGTGTTTTCCGATGTGACAATAAAAAACGTGAGATGAACTTGAACCGCGGTTTCTCAACCGATGGCATTCGCTGGCAATTGGATGACCAGCCGATTGATTGGATCTATACGGACCCTGAGTTATCGCAATTTCAATATCGCTATGACCCGCGCGTGGTCTGGTTGGATGACCGCTATTACGTCACCTGGTGCAACGGCTATCATGGGCCAACCATCGGCATTGGCTATACATTCGATTTTGAGCAGTTCCACTTCCTCGAAAACGCTTTACTGCCTTTCAACCGCAATGGGGTGCTTTTTCCCCGCAAGATTAATGGCGAGTATGTCATGCTCAGCCGCCCCAGCGATAACGGTCACACCCCCTTCGGCGATATTTACCTTAGCCGAAGTCAGGACATGATTCATTGGGGCAAGCACCGCTTCGTCATGGGCGTCAGGGGTGGTTGGGAGAGCACCAAGGTGGGCGCTGGACCAGTCCCCATTGAGACCCCTGAAGGCTGGCTGCTGTTCTATCATGGGGTGATCACTTCCTGTAACGGTTTCGTGTATAGTTTTGGCGCTGCCTTGCTTGACCTGGAACAGCCCTGGAAGGTGATCTACCGTGGATGTCCCTACTTGCTTTCACCACAGACCTATTACGAGTGCGTTGGCGACGTGCCCAACGTGGCCTTTCCCTGTGCCGCCCTCTACGACCCACCCACCGGGCGTATTGCCATCTATTACGGTGGTGCCGACACGGTCACCGCCCTGGCATTTTGTAGAATCGATGAAGTTATCCAATTTCTGAAGGGGAACTCATAGCAACACCATGCTCCATGCTGATGCTTACATCCTGGGCATAATTGATTTCGTGACTCCACTCTAAGATCTTCACTGGGGCAGCTCCCAGGAAACGGCATTTGACATAGAGGGGGTGTATGGTATTATCTATCAGCAGTTCATTGTAAAATAATACCAAATTGAACTAAATTTATTCACTAAGGAGAAGAGATGTTATCTAGATTCAGCCGTACGATCGTGATTGCTACCGTAGTTCTGCTATTGGCCAGTCTGACAGCCGTATCCACCATACCTGTCAATGCATTAAAGTACACCACCGATTCAGCTGAATCGGCTCAAATAACGGATGATGTTCACCCCGATGATATCGAGCCGGTCGGGGTACCCACAACTGGTGAGGTGGTACCCACCTTCAATTACCCCGATTCTGTCTTATGGGACAATGGTCCATTAGTCACTCATCCAGCAGCATGCACTGGGATGGATGCCAGCCGCTTACAGACCGACCTTGGAATGAGTACCTTCGGGTTTGGTCATCAATTTAGCGGCGGGAATCGCATGGCTGATGATTTTACCATCTTGGATCCTGCGGGTTGGGAAATCGATGCGATCACGTTCTTCGCCTATCAAACCTCCGCACCCATCACGCCATCACCTATTACCGGGGTTTACTATCAAATATGGGATGGTCCACCGAATGATCCTGGCAGCAGCGTTGTCTTTGGCAATCTGGTAACCAATCGCCTGCAGAACTCAGTTTCATTCGATGTGCAGCGGGATAGCGGTACAAGTCCATGTGCCGATAATCGCTACATTTTTACGGATGTTGCCAGTGCTGGTCTGACCTTATCGGCCGGTACTTACTGGATCGAATGGATGACCGATGGCAGCGCTGCCTACTCAGGACCATGGGCTCCACCAATCACCATCCTGGGTCAAACGACAACAGGCAATGCTTTGCAATACACGAGCTCAACTGGCTGGGCGGCTGCACAGGATCAAGGCACTTCAACCCCACAAGGTATGCCTTTCATTATTGATGGCAGTATTCATGAGCTCCCCGCTGGGGCGGTCTACCTGCCACTTGCCATGAATCATTTCCCCATCACCCCCGAAGCACCGGTATTGAACCCGATCAGCAATACGGATGGGGATGGTAACTATACCGTTAGCTGGAGCTCGTCCGTAGGAGCAACTGGCTATTCGCTTGAAGAAGATGATAATGCAGGCTTTTCCAGTCCCACCACCGTTTACTCGGGTCCTAGCACTTCAAAGGATATTACCGGTAAAGATTTAGGGATATATTACTATCGTGTTAAAGCATACAATGCATATGCCGAAAGCGATTGGAGCAACATCGAGTCAGTCGAGGTAACGGTGGAACCGCCGGATTGCCCGCAAGCCGGTGCATGGTCAGGCACGACGAGCCAGGGACGTAATATCCACTTCGAGGTTGAGAACTCGCCCTCTTGCCGCATAAAGGCTAATTCTTTATCGATTTCAATCCACGATAGTTGTGGTTATAACACTACAACCACATTTGCCCAGAGCCATGCCATAACGGATAACCATTTCGACACGGGAGAGGGTTCGGTGCGCGTGATTGGTGATTTTTCTTCCACCACTACAGTTGATGGAACCTTTAGTATGAATATGGTAAATCCGTTCCCTCCGCCATACAACTGCACCGCTTCCGGTACCTGGACTGCAACTCCCTGATGGTGCACTCGTTGTGCTTTGCGTCATGACGCGCACAGCTCTTTTTCATGCACGCCCGTGGTGATTTTATATCCTGCCAAACCGAAGGTTCAGGATCGCGGGTCGTGTTATTATGGATCACATCTCAGGCGTCACGAATTAAGCTGCCCCGATGCCGACGCTGTGAAAGAAAGGGTTTCGTTTAATCCCGTTTAGAGACGACGCCCACCCTTGGCCTTACCTGAATCCTGACATGACCAGGAAGGTATTTGAGATTCAGCTGGGTGAGAGCTGGTGGGTGCGGCACACCGGGGTCATCTTACCTGGGTATTGATCCAAGGATAGAAGAGGGGGCTTTTATCCTGCTCTTTCCTTATTTCACGCCTGCCAAACCGCCTAAAATCTGGTATAATGAAAGTTACACGGACTCCAGATTTGCGCTTTGTATTTATTACCGCCATTCTGCATCGAATGGCGGTTTCTGTTTAGAGGCTGATCCTGGATGATCTATTAACGGCTACCTAGATGCCAGGATGACTGAGGTTAGTTGAATACACACAAAGGAAAAGAAAATGGATACAAAGTTATATGTTGGAAATCTGTCTTACGATACCACCGAGGACGGACTGCGCGAAAAATTCACTGAAGCTGGTTCGGTGGTCGCGGTCGACATGATCAAAGATCGTGATACCGGCCGGACCAAGGGGTTCGCTTTCGTGACCATGACCACTCAGGAAGAAGCGGAGAATGCCATCAAGATGCTCAATGGGAAAATTCTGGATAACCGTGAGATAAAGGTGAACATTGCTCGACCCCGCGAAGAGCGCCCGCGCAGAACGTACAGCAACCGGCGCTGGTAAAATAGATTGTGGAAAATCCGGATCAGGGTTCCCTGTACCCTGATCCGTGAGTATTTTGATCGGGAAAGAGGTGTGATATGAGTTTTAATATTGGCGATGATGTGATCCACTGTACCTTTGGTTTGGGTCAGATTTCCCAGATTGAAGAAAAACCCATCCATGGACACCTGACGAATTGTTATGTTGTTCGTATTGCTGAAATGACCGTCTGGGTTCCGGTAGATGATCCGGAAAATAACAACCTGCGCCTACCTACCCCTCCCGAGAAATTTGTCAAGACCATACCCATTCTTACCAGTCCCAACGAAAATTTGCTTGAAGACCGGATCCTGCGAAAAAAACAGCTCATGGATCAATTGAAGGATGGCCAATTGGCTTCAATTTGCCGAGTAGTGCGGGACTTAACCCATTATCAGCACAATTCCAAGCTGAATGACCAGGAGAAATCTATTCTAGAACGTGCGGTAAAATCTCTGCTGACTGAATGGACCCTGACCATGGGTATGCCTTTTCAACAGGCTCAGCAGGCCATGGAAAACATGTTGCAGAGCTAACCAGGTAAATATAAAGGCTCTGAAGTTTCATTGAAGCCTCAGAGTCTTTTTTATTTAAGAACGACATTTTCACTCCCGTGATTATTCCCTCTAGACCAAAACTTTCTTATCTGTCGTCCATCCTCTAGATAGTGTGTGTTTCATGTCAGAATGCGTACCGCATTTGTAGGTAGCGGTTTGTTCCTTCCATAAATATATCCAGCCAACCATAGAACATGGGGGGGCGGGTACTGCTCATTGATCTGTGTCGGAGAATGCTGACCTTGTGTTTTTCGAGGGCGTGGTTTTACCCCCTACATCTGCTACTGTTTTTTCCCCTATCCAATGATCTATTTGGAGAATAAGCTCGGAATTTTACGAAAAATATTTGCTTATTAATTTTATCGTAATTACTCACCAACCCATAATTATTACCTCACCTGCATAAGTTTGATTGGAGATAATCGGAAAACAGGAATCCGCAGGTGGTTTTCCCTGCGGATTCCTGTTTTCCGTCCTCTTTCCCCCCTTCCAAAACTTTGGGAAGGGGGGATAAAGGGGGTGAGTAATTAAGGGATTTGAGTAGATCATCTGTATCGAATACCTGCATTGAGTTCATTCGGACCAAAAAGTGATCGTTTAAGGCTTAAAAAACACCATTTGAAGATTGTTGACACCCATATCGTTATCGGTTAATATAAAATCAGCGGCTGGAATGACCAACCGCTCATTTTATTGGAGGTAGCGTGCAAAAGACTGTTATGGCTGCAGCTTTGGGGGAGTGCGTTCATGTGGCAGGGATAACCAACTTCCTGCGCCTTGCGGAAGTTGCTGGCTGGAGGACGGTTTTCCTCGGGCCTGCAGTATCCATCGAAGACGTCTTGAAATCTGCCCGGGAAGAGCATGCCGACATGGTTGGCGTTTCCTACCGGCTGACCCCCGAGACGGGTGAGCGCCTGTTGGGTGAATTCGCCGAAGCTGCCGATGACCTGCGCCAGGCAGGCGTGCGTTTTGCCTTCGGTGGCACCCCTCCGGTGGCAGACAAAGCTCGTAAAATAGGTTTTTTTGAACGCGTTTTCGATGGCAGCGAGCCAACCGAGGAGATCCTGGCATATCTCAAAGGGCAGGCTTCTTCACAAGTTTCTATCACAGATTATCCTCAATCGCTGGTGGAGCGCATCCACTGGAAATCACCCTATCCATTATTGCGGCATCATTTTGGCTTACCCACCATGAATGCTACCCTGGATGGTGTAGAGCAGATATCCCGGGCAAAGATATTAGATGTCATATCCCTGGGGATTGACCAGGACGCCCAGGAAAACTTCTTCCATCCTGAACGGCAGGACCTGCGGCGTAAGGGTGCCGGTGGAGTGCCTGTCCGCTCCCCTGCAGACTATCAGGCGCTATACGCTGCCAGCCGCCAGGGGAACTACCCCTTGTTACGCACCTATTCAGGTACCGATGATTTCGTCCGCCTGGCTGAGATGTACCTGGAGACCATCCATAATGCCTGGTGTGCCATCCCCTTATTTTGGTTCAACCAGATGGATGGCAGAGGCCCGTGGGACCTGGAAGGGTCTATTAGGGAACACCAGCGCCTGATGGCCTGGTATGGAGAACGGGGCATCCCTGTGGAGTTGAATGAGCCGCATCATTGGGGGTTGCGCGACGCTTCCGATGTTATTTTCGTCGTGTCTGCCTTTCTCTCTGCTTATAATGCCCGCCTCTTTGGCGTAAAAGACTATATCGCTCAGATGATGTTTAATAGCCCGCCGGGTGCATCGGATGCCATGGACCTGGCAAAGATGCTGGCCGCACTCATGTTGATCGCCTCACTGGCTGGTGAAGATTTTCGCATCTGGAGACAGACCCGCACCGGGTTGCTCAGTTACCCCTTGGAGCTAAGTGCAGCTCGTGCTCACCTGGCGACCAGCATTTACCTGCAAATGGCGATCAAGCCACACATCATCCACGTGGTGGGTCATACCGAAGCACATCATGCTGCTACGGCAGAGGATGTCATTGAAGCCTGCAGTCTTGCCCACCGGGCTATCGAAAATGCATTACGCGGCGCCCCGGACATGACCACCGACCCGAAGGTGGCTGAACAATGCCAGCATCTGGTCACTGAAGCCAGGCAAACCCTGGAGGCAATCCGGCGGCTTGCTCCTGCAAACATAGCAGACCCATGGATCGAACCATCTGTGCTGGCTAATGCGGTGCGAACTGGCGTCCTGGACGCGCCACAGCTGAAGCATAATGCCTTTGCCAGAGGTCAAGCCATCACCCGCATCATCGAGGGAAGTTGCCAGGCGGTGGATACAACCGGGCGGCCGCTATCCGAAGATGAGCGCCTCGCTGGGATTTTCCGCCAACTGAAACAAGAGGGAAATCAATGCATTGGATCATCTGAATAGCCAATTCACTTCGCTGTTGATCGTTGTTTTCCTGGCATTCAGCGTGCCGGTTATCCTGGTGCAGTTTAAAAAATTTCAGCTGCCCATTGTGGTGGGTGAGATCCTGGCAGGGATCATTATCGGGCGCAGTGGATTCGGCTGGGTATCCTCGGATGACCAGATCTTGAATTTTATCGCCGACTTTGGTTTTGTTTTTCTCATGTTCCTCTCCGGCATGGAAATTGACTTTTCCAGCCTTGGTTTATTCTCCGAGAATGGCGTAAAAAAGTCCCCCAAGCGTTGGGGACCTTTATCCATGGCTACTGTTATCTTCACCCTGACCTTGCTTATGGCGGGGATGATCAGCCTGGGATTGGTGCGTCTGGGACTGGCCCGAAATCCATGGTTAATGGGCTTGATCCTCTCAACCACCTCCCTGGGGGTGGTGGTGCCGGTATTGAAAGAGAAGGGCGTCATTGGCAATCCGTTTGGGCAGAACATCCTGTTTGCCGCCCTGATCGCTGATTTTGTGACCATGTTCCTGATCACTATTTTAGTGGCTGTGCTATCTCAAGGGCTAACCCTCAATATCTTGTTGGTTGGCCTGCTTTTCGTGGCTTTTTTTGCAGCGCTACGCTTCGGCAGGTTTTTCAACCGCACGGCGGGTGCCCGGCGTACCTTTGAGGAACTGAGCCATGCCACTGCCCAAATCAAGATCCGCGCTGCCTTTGCCATCATGCTGGCATTTGTGGTGCTGTCGGAATTCTTGGGAACCGAGATTATCCTGGGAGCTTTCCTAGCAGGTGCCTGCATCGCTCTGTTAATGACGCCTGATGATAAACAAATTTCATCGCAATTGGAATCAATCGGGTATGGTTTTCTAATCCCGATCTTTTTCATCAAAGTGGGGATTGACTTTAATATATCTGCCCTGCTCACTTCGCCCAATGCCATTCTACTGGTCCCCTTGCTGATTATCGCCGCCATTGCGGTCAAGGTTCTTCCGGCGCTGGTCTTTCGCCTGCGATATTCCCTGCGCGAGAGTTTATCAGCCGGTGCATTGCTTTCGGCGCGCCTGTCATTGATCATTGCAGCTGCTGAGGTCGGTCTCCGTTTAGGGGTTATCTCTGAAGCCACCAATGCCGCCATTTTACTGGTAGCTATCTTAACGGTAACCCTGGCACCATTGGCTTTCTCGCTTCTCATGCCTTCGCCAGAGCGCAAACTGCAACCTCCTGTGATCATTGTTGGTGCGGAGGAGTTTGGTTTACAGGTTGCAGAGCAGTTACACTCTCACCATGAGCCGGTGATCATCCTGGATAACGACGAGACCCGGGTGGAGCGCGCCCGCCAGAGAGGCTTCAAGGCGCTGACTGCCACATTAGACTCAAATGACGCGCGAATTGATGAAATCATGAAGGAAGTTACAACCCTGGTATGCACGCTTTCGGATGTGGACCAGAGTTATCGCACCTGTCAGCTGGCTAGAACGAATTATGGTATTCCCCATGTGGTCGCCCAGGTACCAGCACCCACCGACCTGCTACGCTTTGAACAAATGGGCGTCAGTGCCACCAATGCCGCCCTCGATCATGCTGCCTTGTTAACCATGCTTGTGCGTAACCCTGCTATCTATGCCTTATTAACCCGTACCAATGATAATAAAGAAATATTTGAGGTCATTGTGGAGAACCCGGTTTGCGTAAATAAAGCCCTGCATCAGCTTTCCCTACCAGGGGACACATTGATATTATCCATCGAGCGGAATGGCAACCTGTTGGTGCCGCATGGAAATACCCAAATCGAACACGGTGATCATCTAACCCTGATGAGCTCTCTGGAATGGGTAACAGTGGGTCGACAACTGTTCTCGCGCAGTTCCTAGAATGAAGCCCTCTAACTATATTCCAATATACTAGGGTAGAAATGAACCATCAACCTGCTAACAATACTAAGAACCATGTTCCAGAGGCAGTGACCCTCAGCCGCACACTGGGGCTTTTCACCATCACCATGATTGGGGTCGGTGGCATGATCGGTGCGGGAATTTTCGTGCTGACCGGTATTGCTGCTGGTGTAGCGGGCCCGGCCCTGGTGTTGGTGTTTTTACTGAATGGCATCGTGGCATTGTTCACTGCTGCAGCTTATGCCGAGCTGGGTTCCGCCTTTCCAGAAGCGGGTGGTGGATACCTGTGGGTAAAAGAAGGATTGGGGAATACCCAGGGCTTTCTGGCTGGTTGGATGAGCTGGTTTGCCCACGTCGCTGCGGGCAGCCTGTATGCCCTGGGGTTTGGTCGCTTTGCTACCGAATTCTTGCAAACTGTCGGGTTGCCCATGCTGGGACTTTCCACCAACCAGATGTCTGTAATCTGGGCTGCCCTGATTATCCTGGTATTCATGATCATCAATTATCGCGGTGCCTCTGAAACCGGGACGGTTGGCAATATTGTGACCATGACCAAGATTGTCATCCTGGGTTTCTTCTGTCTGTTCGGGTTCATTGCCATGGCTCATGCTGGCAATTGGCAAGCGCGTTTTACCAGCGATTTTATACCCAATGGTCCCTTCAGCGTGATCATTGCCATGGGATTGACCTTCATTGCCTTCGAGGGCTATGAGATCATTGCCCAGTCGGGCGAGGAAGTGAAAGATCCTCACCGCAACGTGCCCCGCGCCATCTTTATCGCCATTGGCATTGCCGTAACCCTTTACCTGTTGATCAGTATCACCTCCATCGGGGCAGTAAAACCTACACCTGGCTTGCTGCCATATCAATACCTGGGAGAGCAAAAAGAAATCGCCGTGGTAGAAGTCGCCAGCCAGATTTTCCCGTGGGGAATTGGCGCAATTGTGTTATTGTTGAGCGGGTTGGTTTCGACCATGTCTGCCCTCAACGCCACCATGTATTCTTCGTCTCGTGTCTCCTTTGCCATGGGACGTGATAATAATTTGCCTGCCTTCTTTGCCCGCATACATACCCGGCGTTATACCCCATACCTGGCCGTATTGGCTTCAGGTGGGTTGATGTTAGTATTCGCCAGCGCATTACCCATCGAAGATGTGGCTGCCGCGGCCGATATTATGTTCTTGCTCTTGTTCATCCAGGTCAATGTGACCGTGATGAGACTGCGCCAAAAAATGCCCCATTTGGATCGAGGCTTCGTCATACCCTGGTTCCCTGCCATCCCCATCATCGGTCTGGTCACCCAGGGTGTGCTTGCCATTGCCCTGTTTCAATATAGCCTGGAAGCCTGGATCAGTGCCATCGTTTGGATGGTGATTGGCATGCTGGCATATTATACGTATTTTGAGCGCATCGAAGCCATGGAAAAGCCCAAAGAGATTCTGCTGGAAGAAGTGCTGGTTTCGCGGGATTATTCGGTCCTGGTGCCGGTTGACTCACCAGAACAGGCTCGCGTGATGGGAGAAATCGGTGCGATTCTCGCCCAGGTAAACCAGGGAGAGGTAATTGCTTTGCATGTCATGCAAATCCCGCCTCAAATGACTCTGGGAGATGGGCGACTTATGCTCAAAGAAGGTCGCCCGATGCTGGAGGTGGTTATCCAGCAAGCCAAGCAACGCGAGGTACCCGTTCACACCATTATCCGTTTGGGGCGTAATATCTCGGAGGCGGTACGTAAAACTGCTGAAGAAAATGCTTCTGATCTGTTGGTGATGAGCTGGCCTGGATATACCGATAGCGAAGGTAGTGCATTCGGTTCGGTGCTTGATCCGATCGTCAAGAATCCTCCTTCCGACCTGGTCGTGGTACGTTATCGCCACCGCCGTTTGCTGCGCTCCGTGCTGGTTCCAGTCGCCGGAGGGCTTAACAGCCGGCAGGCGGTAAAAATGGCTGTATGCATGGCTACGGCAACGGAGGATGGACCTGTAAAAGTGGTTCTACTTCATGTCTTGCCTGAGGATGCCCATCTGAGTAGCCGGGTTCGTGCTGAACAAGCCTTTCGTTACTCCTTGGAAGGTGTTACCTATAAACCGATTGAGACTAAGGTGGTTTATGGCAATGATGTGGTTGAAGCCGTGCTGGCAACAGCTGCTCCCCACGATGATGTCCCTGGCTGTGACCTGATCGTAATCGGTGCTACCCGCGAGCCCTTCCTCAAGAACCTGTTCATGGGTAACATTCCCTCTCAGATCGCTCAAAGAGCGGAAGTGACCGTGATCATGGTCAAACGGCGCATTAACCCCATCCGCTCTTTTCTGCGGCAGACCATCAATTTCAACGAGAATTGAATAAATATGGCTTGCTGCGCCTCGATTCCTGACCAGCAAATGAGACTTTTCCTGACTCGTAGGCATGAAGAAAATTCTCTACCTTTCCATCTGGGCAGGTATATTCCTCCGTTCGCCGGATGGATGATTAGGGATTGCTGGGCTGCTCTGGCAAATCGCTTAAAATCGGGTACACTAGGGTATGGGATGCCATGCAACTGCCATTGCATCCAGATGCACCCGGGCAGCATACCCTTACCTGCCTATGAAGACTTGTGTGGCAACCAGTGTTGAATGGTCACCTCTGGCTGAGGCTGGCCTCTTGTGATAGCACGCACCAAAGGAGGAATGTATGTCTAAAAAAATTAATATCACCGTAATTGGAGCCGGGCATGGTGGCAAAGCCATGGCAGCTCATCTGGCCTTGATGGAATTCCCGACGGTTTTATTTAATCGCACACCTGAACATGTGGCTGCCATCAAAGAATTAGGTGGGATATACCTGGAAAGTTTTGAAGGTGGACCACGCGGTTTTGGGAAATTGGAGCTGGTGACCTCCTCTTTAGCTGAGGCATTGGAAAATGCCAGGTTGGTGATGATTGTTGTCCCGTCCTCTGCTCATGCTGATATTGCCAAAAATTGTGCGCCATATTTAACCGATGGGCAAATCGTTATCTTGCATCCCGGGCGCACCTGTGGCGCCATCGAATTTACCCGGGTGATCCGCAACAATGGCTGTACGGCCGATGTGACCGTTGCCGAAGCAGAAACCTTTATCTATGCTTCTCGCTCGGATGGTCCCGCACAGGCGCGCATTTTCCGGATAAAAGAAGCCGTACCCCTGGCAGCGCTACCCGCCGACCACAATCAGCTTGTCCTGGATCACATGCATGAAGTATTCCCTCAATTCATCGATGGGGAAAATGTGTTGCAAACCGGCTTGAACAACATGGGAGCCATCTTTCACCCCGCCCTGACCATTCTGAATTCTGGATGGATCGAATCCACCCACGGGGATTTTCAATTTTACATCGATGGTGTGACTCCTTCGGTGGCGCGTGTGTTGGAATCACTTGACCGAGAACGGGTGACGGTTGCTGCCTCCATTGGTCTTCGCGCCCGCACGGGCATGGAGTGGCTTAAGCTCTCTTACGATACGGTTGGTGATGACCTCAACGAGGCCATCCATAACCAGCCCGGTTATTATGGGATTAACGCCCCTCCCACCCTTAACCACCGCTATATCTTCGAGGATGTCCCCATGAGCCTGGTGCCAATCGCTTCTCTGGGACAGCGCTATGGGGTTGCCGTCAGTGGGATTGATGCGATAATCAGGTTAGCCAGTATAATTCACCATACCGATTATTGGCGGCGCGGTAGGACAATTGAAAAATTGGGCATAAACAACTTGAGCACGGAAGAGCTGATCCGTTACGTAAAAGAAGGTGTTTTAGGTGCAAGCTAGCTGAGAGAACCATTGGACGCAGTGATGTGTGCTGACGAGGGAGGGAGACATGGATGACAACAACCCATCAAACATGGTGATTCTTCTGGCTGTCTTACAAGCCCAGGATGCCGAACTGGTTACTTCAGCATTAGGCAAGTTTGGTGTGGCTGCCTTTGAGCTATCCAGCACTGGAGCATTTCTTGGCAGGAAAAACGTGACCCTGCTGATCCCGGTTCAAACCACGAATGTCGAGCTGGTCCTTTCTGAGCTCAAACGTAACTGCCGGCAGAGGATCGAATATGTTTCCATGCCTATTGAAGGTCAGCCTCTTCCAATACCCAGTCCAATCCCTATCACGGTAGGTGGGGCGACAATTTTTATCCTGGATATTGACCAATACCTGGAGGTGCTGCAATGAAGCTGTTGATTGCCATCGTCAATGATGCTGATTATGACAAAATCGCTCACAAATTGACGGAAGAACAGTACCGCGTGACTTGCATTGCTTCCACCGGTGGGTTATTTCGTCGTGGGAGCACCACCTTATTGATGGGTCTGGAAGAGAGCAGAATAGACCGGGCAATTGAGATCATCAAGGAGAATAGCGCCAGCTCCGAAGGGCCGGGTACGCAAAAAGCCACCATCTTCGTCTTATCCATCAAGGAATATATTCGCGTGTGATGAGCTAGTAGCTTAATGATTTTTCTAGCACGCGGATTTCTTGTAAAAGCTCTTCTCCTTGTATAGGTGTCAGGCTCTCATTGATCACCAGTAGCAAGCCCTTTCCCCCCAATTCGCGCAGGATGGTCAGCGCCCTTCTGCACTAACGTATACCTGGCATTGCTTACCCGCCTGGCAGATGCGCCGGAGTAGAGCTGGCCAGTATTCCGCCTGGGGTTGATCATCCCCGCGCACCCATGGTATTCCCCGCAATCGCTCCATGCTGAGCAGTATCTCCAGGTGCGGGATCTGCCCCTTGCCATCCAGTGTGGTTATCTTAGGGTGCGCTGGAAAAATTCAATCACCCGGCGGGTGTGCTCTTCTGGGTAAAGTTGGCTGGCGATAGTATGACCGGCATCTGCTAGTCGCCACAGCTCTTTGGGGGGTTTGGCCGCTGCGTACAGCTCATCGAAATCAGGCAGATATTGGTCGTGCTCACCATGAATGAAAAAGATAGGGCGGGGCGAGATTTTACCCACCCAGCGGATGGGCTCATATTTAAAAAGGTGTTAGTAAAACCTGAAAAGTGAACTCATTCAAACTTCAAAAGTGAACTCTGATATTAGCTAATGGCAGGGTGATTAGGTGGACAAATTTACTATTCCACCAGATACGAACTTCCAAAACCTGCTTCCCAATATTGGGGAACATGTGCAGCTCCACATCTTCACGCAAGGGCACATTGGGGACTTCGAAATCCTGGTTGAAGAGTGAAATTCGGCGGTAGCCATTTACTATACGTGTATCACGTAAACAGAAGACATCTTTTGGGGAAGTATAAGGTTTAGGTAGAGAAAAGGGTCGAAAGAGGGTGTTACCTGTTTTTCTAGCATTTTCAAAACGTATGTTGGGGATCTCACCGGTGGTGGAATGGACCTGGTGATTGTTATACCGATCGACCTCATTACGTAAAACACTGCGTACTTCTTCCAAGGTGGTGAGTTTTTCCAGGGCGCATGTGCGGACAATCCGGTCTTGCAACCATCGATAGGGGCGTTCGACCTTTCCCTTGGCTTGGGGCGAGAGCGCATAGGTGACATCCACACCCATGAGGCGCATGACTTGGCGCCACTGGGGATCGATATCATCGGTTAGGAGAACATGCTTGCGCCAGACAGAATCACGCTTTTGAACGAAGCGGAAGACACGCAGATTGTCCACATAGTAGCTTAATGGCAGACCATATGACTGTAGGACGGCCTGAGCAGCCTGAATGTGCGCCCAGGAAGTCTCTTGTAGGAAGAAATCTGCGAACAGCAACTTCCGGCTGTAATCATCCAGAGAAGTGATCAGGGTCCACTTCTCTGCTGCGAAAGGTGACCAGCGATGGGTCGAAGCATCATGTTGGATCAAGGCCCCGATCGTGGTGGTGATCACCTCCCGGTCATGTTCTTTGTGTTTATGGTGAGGTAAATAACAATCTAATTCTTTGGCTCTTTTGGTGATGGTGGTCGCAGATACCGTGAAACCCTTTGTTTTCAATCTGTCCCGCAAGGCCAAGTAGTTGTAATCAGTGATTGGCAGCTCTGGATCCTCGATCAAGGTTTTTTCTGCCAGTAGTTCAGCCTTTATGGCTGCTTCGGTTTCTGCGGGTAATCGTGCAGGAGTAGCTCTTTTATAGGCGATGGAGAAATCTGCTGGATCACGACGATATTCTTTCAACATGGCAAAGAACCTGGTCTTGCTAATCTGGAGTATCTTTTCCAATTCGTCACGGGTGATAGAACCTTTGGTGTAGCACTGAAGTAGTACTTTGATTTGTTCGTCGCTAAAACGCTTGTGAATTTGATCCATGATAGCCTCTTTTTTGGCACAAATCTACCATGGGTCAACGGTTCACTTTTCAACTTTTATCGGTTCACTTTTCAGGTTTGAACTGTTCACTTTTCAAGTTTGAATAACA
>JBAQFX010000083.1:0-3032 GCA_049287485.1 Anaerolineales bacterium | reverse complement strand
GGGCTGATATGTTATCCCTTCAGCACCGATCGAGGTTGAAACGATCGGAATCCCTCTAGCCCAGGCATCTAAGATTTTCACCCGCATCCCGCCCCCGGCGCGTAGAGGTACCACGAAAACTCTGGCTTTCGCCCAGTAATTCTCTATATTCTCTACATAACCCGGGGCGAGTACCTGTTGCCCAAAGGTTTTAATAACCTCGGGAGGCTGCTTGCCAACCGCTAGAAAACGGGTTTGCGGACGCTCTACAGTAACCTGGGGTAACACTTCTTGTACAAACCAGATCACCCCATCCGCATTCGGCGGCCAATGCATTCCTCCTACGAAGAGGATATCGTTTGTTTCCGGGACCCTATCGATTAATGCAGTCTCAACTACATCAACACAGATCGGAATGATCGAATTATTTTCAGATAGCGCCTTATGTTCAGAAGCTTTACGATTCATTTTGCCTGGCAGGCTGGCAATAGAGCTCACAGCCTTCAGGTCCTCTTGAGTGACCCAGACGATGTGATCGAATTGACGGCAGGTTTGTATTTCGAATTCTGCCATCAACTTTGATTCATGCTTGAGCCAGGTTTTAATAAATCTATTTTTGGATGCTTCTGCCATGCGTTTTGGGATCAAATAGACGGCATTGTGTTGGTCGAGGATCATCCGCGGTCGGTACCCAATCTTAATGGCCTCCTTCTTAGCCTTCAGGGCATATGGAGCCATCCACAATTGGTCCGCGTGGATCGCATCGAATCGTTTCTCACGGATCAATTTTCGTAGGGTGAGGTCCATCTCTGGGACTTCGTCACGTGTGATTAGGAACGGCCGGCTGGACACGAGGCTCTTCAACATAGACAACCCATCCCGAATGCGCGAGCGCGGCATCTTGATGGTTTCGACGCGGGTACAGAAAGATTTCAAGTGAGAAAGGGCTTCGGATGAGTCTGTTGGACGGACAAAGGATAGCAATGTAACCGCGTGTTTATCAGCCAGGTAATGCAGGTTATAGTACCCCCTGACTTTTGGTCCGGCATCGATTGGATACGGAAGGACTTGTGCAAGGAAAAGGATGTTCAAGGGTGAATCAATCCACAAGGTAAGTTCGGACAAGAAATTTAATTGTCATCACCGATGCTGTCTTTCCATACTAATAAAGCCTCGATCTCCAGAGCTTCAGGAACAAATGAAGAAGTATTCAACACCAAATAAAGGACTGATGAACGGGATTTCGATGTACAATCGCATTTGGATCTTCTTTAACCATGCTTTTCTTGGCTCGGTGCCTATCCAATTGTGAGAACTTGGGAAGAACCTTTCGATCCGGAAAACTGAACTTAAGTCCTTAATAAAATTATTCAACGGCATTATGTTATTGTAAATTGGATAAATTTGCTTGTGCAAATGGGAAAAATTCACATAGGTCACTATGAATTTGCCATTTTTCTTTAAATTCCTCTTTATTTCAGAAAATTTCTTGCTTTGTAATTTTCCGATATATTCAAAAAAGCCCTGCGCAACGATCAAGTCAAAGGATTTTTCTTGGAAATTAATTTCATTCATAGCAAGGTCAATTTCTAATAAGTTTGGAGAAGGATCATGAATTACTAAATCGATCCCATAATAATGGATGTTTTTCTCAACCAATTGTGATAAAATTGCCGGCCCGCAGCCAATGTCAAGGAGATCACATTCCTTATCTCCAGCCAAGGCATTAACGATCCGCGCGCATTTCACCAACCGATAATGCGGTTGATTATATTTCAGGGATTCTTGCTGCCACCAATTTTGGTCATGAAATTCATTGACAATTGCCTTCATGATTAATCATTTCCCTATCCAAGTATCTTAATTTAAAATTAGATATTAGTATTAACTGGTAATATCAGATAGGCTTAAGTTGTGAGGCCACCTTTTCCGACATCCCTTAGGTTTTTTGATTGTTAGCTCCAATTAAGAATCAGGATATTCCTACCGGATTTCTACGAGGGGAAGGTAAATCATAAAATAATTTGGTATCTGCGTTTCTGTTGGCGTCGGGCCATTGGTTGGTGTAGGTGTCACAGGAGGCAAAGTTTGGTAGATATAGAGGGCAGCGTCGCCATCAAAGGGAGGGGTGAAAGAGCGGATTGCCCCACCATGGACAGTGCCGCCGTCTGTAATGGTACCATCCAATGGGTTCAACCACTCCACGGTTAGAGTGCCCGAAGCAGCACTGAGATCAACTGTGTTGGTACCACCGTATGGCAGGTACACCAGATACTCTGCACCGCTGCTAACTGGGTTAGCCAGGGCGTAACCTGTGGAAGCCAGCTCGCCATGTGGTACCATTTTTTCAAGGTTTATACGGTTAGCATAAGTCAGGATATAACCCAAATTCTCGATTAAGCTAATTCGGATCGGATCATTCGGATCAACATCAGGGCAATAGATACGGCTGTAACAATCCATATATATTGGATTCAATCCACGTATGAAACTCTTCCATACCCATTGGCGATCACCTCCAATCCCCCATAAATGATCCGTATCTGATAGCATAACTTTACTTCCGTTCGCTGCTGGTGGGTTATCTTTGTATCCACCGACCTCGTTTGGCGAGATCCATTCCGCAGAGCTGGCAAACAACTCGCCGTTATCCCCTCCAGGATACTCCACTGTCATCCCCACGGGATGCTGCTTTGGCTGACCAGCCTCGTAACTCTTTATGTAGTCGATCATGTGGTACTGCCAGTCTTGCGAGTTCGACGGGCTCTCGTTGCTGATTTCAAACAACACATTATCTAGATCGTTTACGGTATCAATTAACTTCCGAACGTATGCTTCCTGCAAGGCGGTGATCGCCGGAGATTGCAAGGTGTGGGTCTCTTCTCCCATCCCATTGTTGTTAAGGTCTCCGTTAACCCCGTTGATATTGTTATGTAGATTGAACGGATGTCCAGGCCAGGCATTTCCTGGCCCTGTTCCTTTGTTATCAATGCTCCAACCATTAAATACCATGATCGATACATAGATCCCATGCTCCCCTGCCTGTATCACCC
>JBAQFX010000082.1:0-14070 GCA_049287485.1 Anaerolineales bacterium | reverse complement strand
CCTTCAACTTCAACAACTTCAACCTGATCTACCTTTTCAACGCCGGGGGACCACCCATGGTCGGTACACCAACCCCGGCGGGGCATACCGATATCCTGATCAGCTACGTGTATAACCTGGCCTTCTCGGGCAGCCGCGGCATCAACTATGGCTTTGCCTCGGCAATCACCATCATCATATTCATTATCGTGGGCGCCATCACGCTCTTCCAGTTCCGTTATACGCGAATGTGGGAGGAGGTCAGCAGAAATGTCTAGCCCAACGTTCGTCCACAGGATGCGCACATCTTACAAAACCCAGCGGACCATCAATATCGCCATCCGCCTGCTCCTCGCGCTCATCCTGGTTATTTTCTCGATTTTCCCGGTAATCTGGATGATCTCCGCCTCCCTCGATCCCACCGGCAGCCTGGCTACCCAGACATTGATCCCAAAGAACGCCGGATTTGGTAACTACATAAAACTGCTGAATTCCACCGAGTTTCCCTTCTGGACCTGGCTGTGGAACTCGATCAAAATTTCCTCGATCACCTCCGTGTTATCGCTTGCCATCACTACAATCGCCGCCTACGCCTTTTCGCGTTTTCGTTTCCGTGGTCGCGTGACCATGCTCAAGGGCATCCTGCTCATCAATGTGTTCCCCGCATTACTGGCATTGGTGGCCACTTTCCTAATGATTTCCCAACTAGGGGATATTATCCCTCCCTTGGGTTTGAACGAGCACGCCAGCCTGATCCTGGTTTATCTGGGAGGCGCCATGGGAATCAACATCTGGCTGATGAAGGGTTACATGGATACTGTCCCACGCGACATCGATGAATCAGCCATGGTGGAAGGTGCCAGCGATTGGCAAATCTTTTACAGGCTGATCCTGCCGCTATTGAGACCGATCCTGATTGTCATCGCTATCATTAATTACATCGGTACCTATGGCGAGTTCGTCCTGGCGCGGGTGCTGCTCAAGAGCAATGCGCAGTACACCCTGATGGTCGGGCTGCAGATTTTCGCAGGAGCGCAATTCCAACACAGGTGGGGAGTGTTTGCGGCAGGCGCATTGATGGGCGCCTTGCCCATCATGATCATCTACCTGGTCCTTCAGGACCAGATCGTGGGAGGCCTGACGCAGGGCGCAGTGAAAGGATAATTGGCATCCCAGCCAAAGGCATACTCTGGACTTATGAAAAACAGGACAAGGATCATTGTACTCGTTGCTATCTCCACGCTGGTAGTACTGCTCGGTGTTTTTGCCGGCGTCACCCTGCCAGAACTGCTCACCCCGCCGAAAAACCTCGTGGACGGTTCCAGCATCCATATCAATCCCATCGAGGGGCTCAGCCCTGACTTCATCATGGGCGCGGATGTTTCGATGCTGCGGCAGATCGAGCTGAGCGGTGGTAAGTATTATGTCAACGGGGTCGAGGAGGATTGCCTGAAGATCCTCAAGGATCACGGGGTGAATTGGATTCGCTTACGCATCTGGGTCAATCCAACTGACAAAAGTGGCAATGGATTGGGCGGTGGCAACAATGACCTGGCAAAGACCATCGAGGTGGCTGCACGGGCTAAAAAGCTGGGCCTCATGGTCCTGATCGATTTCCACTACAGCGATTGGTGGGCGGATCCCGGCACCCAGACCATGCCGCGTGCCTGGAATAACCTGGGCCCGGAAGAGCTGCAGCAGGCGGTTTATGATTACACTGCCAGTGTGATCCAGGGGCTTGTAAAAGCGCACGCCACTCCAGATATGGTCCAGCTTGGGAATGAGATCAACGGCGGCATGTTATGGCCGGAGGGCAAAATCTGGCAGGAAGGGGATGAAAAGATCGGTGGTTTCGATGGGCTGGCGGCCCTGCTGAAACAAGGTCTCCAGGCAGTCCGGGATAACGATCCGCACGCCAGCAGTGAGGCAAAACGGATAAAGATCATGATCCACCTGGCGAATGGGGGTAACTTCGAGCTTTACCATACTGTCTTCGATGGCCTGACTGCGAAAGGTGTCGAGTATGATGTGATCGGCCTGTCCTACTACAGTTACTGGCATGGTCCAATGGCTGATCTGATCGATAACATGGACGAGATCAGCGCTCGCTACAACAAGCCGGTCGTGATTGCCGAGACCGCCTATCCTTTTACGGTGGATGCTGGCGATGCTCAGCCCAACCTGTTTGGGGACGGCTTGCAGGAGCTCGGCGGCTACCAGGCCACCGTGCAGGGACAGGCTACCGCCATGCGGGATGTGATGGCGGCTGTGGCTCAGGTGCCGGATGGCAAGGGCCTGGGTATTTTTTACTGGGAGCCCGATTGGATCCCGGTAGAAGGCGCAGGCTGGAAAACGGGCGAAGGGGATACCTGGGAAAACCAGGCCCTGTTCGATTACCAGGGAAATGCGCTGCCATCCTTGAATGTGTTCCGCCTGGTCAGGCCTGAGAAGGGCGGTAGCTTCATCCCGGCCAAAGCTGTCGAGCTTTACCCTGCGAGCGCCAAGGTACCCCTGGATGGGATTCTGCAACCGCCAGTTACCGTGAAAGCCCAATTTGATGATGATTCCATCCGTGAAGTGCCGGTCAGCTGGGAGGATCTCGATCCGTCCTTCACCAGGAATCCAGGCAAGTACGTCTTTCAGGGTACGGTGGGTAGCACGGAGCTCAAGGCGGAGCTGGATGTCACCGTTGGCTATACGCGTAACTATGCGACCAACCCGGGCTTCGAGACCGGTGACTTTACGGGCTGGACTGTGCAGGGCGACACCGTAGCGGTGAACATCAGCAATGAGGCGCAGAATGTTTACCAGGATAATTACGCAGCCCACTACTGGCTGGGCACGCCTTTCCACTTCACCCTCTTCCAGACAATCACCGGACTTGCGGATGGCAATTATGCGTTCAGCCTGTGGATCCAGGGAGGCGGCGGGGAAAAAGTGCTGCAGCTGTTTGCCAGGGATTGCGGCGGAGAGGCACAGACATTGGATATTGTCAACATCGGCTGGCAGCAGTGGTCAAACCCGACCATCAAGGGCATCCAGGTCGCAGGCGGTACGTGCACCATTGGTCTGGCACTCGATTCTGATGCGGGTAGCTGGGCTTTCATCGACGGGGTGGTGTTTTTCCCCGACAAGGCAGGCCAGTAGAGCAATCAAAACCAGATATTCCAAGGGAGGGGCAGGCGAGCGCCGAGCGAAAAGGGCTGAAGGGAATATCCACGCTGAAGATGATCCTTCAAATCCTCCGAGATTGATCGCTGCTTGCCTCGCTCAGGCAGATATTTTAAAGGGAAGGGTGGTCCACCCCAGCTAATGGGTAAATAGGATTGGTTATGAGCGAATTTTATGTGAACATCGTCCACCGGCCAGAGATGGTTCCGGAATACATCCAGAAGGAAGCCGGGCAGGGTAAGGTTGAAAACCTGACCCGCAGCTCCGTCTTGCAGGAATCACTGGATATTTTCCGCACCCAGCAACAGCTTGCCCACGAGAACAGGCTGCGCACGACCATCCAGATGACCTACGCCAGCCTGTTCAACGCGGAGGCACTGGCGATCGCCAGGGAGCATCATGACCGCTTCGGAGATGAGATCGGCTCGACTTTCCTGGGGATCCAGTGTGCCGAGTTCCGCAAGAAATTCAAGTCGAAGGAGCTCGCCATCTGGCTGTTCTCGATGGAAGATAAACGTAAAATTGTGGATGAGGTGTTTGGCAAGTTCCGAGAGGTCTTTGGCTTCTACCCCACCTCAACCGGGTCCTATTATATGGACGCCGAACTGGTCAACTACATCAAGAAAAAATACCCGATGGTCAAAGTGGCGGTGGCGACTTGCTGGGAGGAAGGCCCCAAGGCGTACCGAAATGCCAATAATTCCTGGTACACCCTGCTGGACGGTGGCCCATGGAACCCTTGGATTCCCTCCAAGCGCAATATCCACTGTTTCGCTTCGGATGAGCATGACGATATTGGCATTGTGGCCATCCCCCACCTCTCGCGCGACCTGATGGCCGTTTTCGATGGTCCGGGCTCCTATTATGGGACACATCCGCAGAACATCCTACGGGGCATGGTTTATGAGAATGGCGAGCTGCCTTATTTTAAAAACATCGTTGACCAGTACCGTTCGATGGCAAAGTACAACCGGGGTTATGCTTACAACATGGTGTTCGTCGGTCCCGGCTGGATGAGCAAGGGAGGGCGATGGGAAGCAGATTATGCCCTCTTGCTCAAGAGTTATAAAGATGGCATGGCTTATTATGGTGCACTTAAAAAGCAGGGCAAACTTCAAGACCTGACGATGAGCGAATTTGCTGATATTTTCCGTGAAAATCGCCCCTACAGTCGTCCCGAATGCTCCCTTTGGAAGGATATCCTGTACGGATCCAAGCGCCAGATGTTCTGGTACGCTGACCCATGGATGCGTTTCTGCCTCGACATGAACCAGGGGGGGGCAATGGTTGATCTGCGTCCTTATGCAGCTAAGTTGATCCGCCCTTGTGGTGTGGGTACCAAGGCCAACCAGGATGCGTCATATCCGTATTTGGTGCAATCCCTTTACCGGGCAGGTTACTTCACCCATTACGTGGGAGAAGGTTCGGTCAAGAGTTGCAAAATTGGACATGGCAGCGGACAAATCGATCTGTGCACCTGCCGTACACAGGCGTCATTCGCAGAGGAAGGTGATACCCGCGTTGTGATGCTCGATCCCGTTACTATTGAATTTGATGGCTTCAGTGTGCGCGTACAGAGCATATTCCGCATGGTGGAAGGCAGCGGAGAGCTCGAAATTATCCGACGAGTGCTCAACTCGACCCAACCAGACGCAGACATTTCCATCGATGAGTACATCACGGCCTGTTACGGCACCACTGAATATCCTGAAGATCTGACTGGTATTTGTTTGCGGCTCACTGGGGCGGAGGCCAGTAGATCCATCGAATATGCGTATCGCTGTCGTGAAGCCGAAGTGGACCAGATACAATGGGCTGAAGCCACCATTCCGCAAGTGGATACGCTGCTTTCCATGTACACAGATACACCCGCCACAGGATATTTCCGGGAGGGTTTTTCTTTCTCTCCCATGTTTAGCCTCGGCATCAAGAAAATCGTCAAGGCGAAAGGAGAGTTGCGTACATGGCTCAAGGTCGCAAAGGCAAGCTGAATTACCGCTGCCCGCGCTGTTTGATGCGCGAAATCGACATGGATCTGCTTTATGATCGTGATATGAATGAATACTACTGTGTGCGCTGTTCCTTCACCGGGGATGAAAAAGAAGTTCAACGCCTGAATGCCCAATTTCGTGAGAAATATCGCGATCGGACAAGACGGATCACAGAATTCTAGAGCAGTTTTTTTTATTCTCAAATGGCTAATCGCGTGGTCCCGGAACCTGCCCCTTTCCCCATGATCGCCAATCCCAGTTTCGAGCAGGGTTTGGCTGGATGGATTTCCAGCGGTGTGATCGAACATGGAGGCCATGAGGGTGCGTTCATGCTCACCCACTATGCGGGGAAATTGGAAACGACGCAGACCTTGAAAAACTTGAATAATGGCTGGTACACACTCAAAGTCTGGGTGCGCTCCAGCGGTGGGCAGAAAAAAGGGTTTATTTCTCTAAAAAATTGTGGGGGTGTAGATCAATGTACCAGTGTGCCCATCGCGCCAGCTGACCAATGGCTGCAGATTGTCGTTTCGGCGAAAATCACCCACCAGCAGTGTACGATCAGCCTATTCTCGGAGGTGGAAAATGATCATTGGGTTAGTTTCGACGATATAAAACTAGTCCCAGGCCGTAGAGCACTCTCCATCTTGGGGGCGGATATTTCCAGCCTAAAAAAATCTGAGGATAAGAGTGGAATCTATTTGAATGAAAGGGGAATTCAGGATGATGCGCTCAAAATATTAAGAGACCATGGGATAAACTATGCCCGCCTGCGGGTGTGGGTGAACTCACCGGATGGCTATCACGGCAAAGCGCAATTACTTGAAATGGCAAAGCGGCTCAAGACACAGCAAATCAAGCTACTGGTGGATTTCCATTACTCGGATTCCTGGGCGGATCCTGGCAAACAGTATAAACCCAGGGTTTGGGAGAATCTTAACTTCGAAAATCTAAAACAAGCTTTGTATGCGCATACGCTCGATATTTGCAACGGCTTGAAAGCACAAGGTACGCCTGCTGACATGGTGCAAATTGGTAACGAGATCACCAATGGCATGCTTTGGCCGGAAGGAAAAAACGATCAAGGTTTCGATAACCTGGCCACCCTGCTTAAGGAAGGCTACCGGGCTGTAAAGGAATGCTCGCCATCCACACTGGTTATGTTACACCTGGATAATGGTGGTAAGAACGAGCTATACCGCTGGTGGTTCGATCATGTCATCGACCAGGGTGTGCCCTTTGACCTGATCGGTACTTCCTATTATCCCTATTGGCATGGCACGCTGGCCGATTTACAAAACAACCTCGATGATATCGCTCAACACTACTGTAAGGATATCGTTGTGGTTGAAACTGCATATGCCTTTACACCGGAAGATAATGATCATTGCGAGAACATTATTCGCTTTCAGGAATGCCCTGGCTATCCTTTTACTCCCGAAGGCCAAGCAAAAATCCTGTCCGATATTATGACCATCGTCCGTGCTGTCCCTGACGGACATGGTCTTGGAATTGTGTGGTGGGAGGCTACATGGACAGCAGTTCCAGGTAACGGCTGGGATCCAGCAGTGCCCTGCTCAGGAAATAACTGGGAGAACCAGGCCTTATTTGATTTCCAGTGTCGTCCGCTTCCGGCGATGAGTTTGTTTAATATGCCTTGAGAAATAGATCATATTTTTCTAATCTCTAGATTTGTCTCGTGCCCCGAAGGGTAAAACGATCTTCAATGCCATGCAGGCTTTGATTCAGGAGCCCCGCTTGCATTCCTCAAAGTGTTATTTGATTGTTTCAGGATCAGGGAAAATCCAAGATGAGGCACTCTCCAGGTTGTTTGAAATTAAAAACACCATGTATAAAAGACGGTTGTTCAATTGTATTCTTGACGAAATAGGAGCGTACCTCCGGTTTTTACGCCAGGCGGGTGGTCGGCTTGGTCACCCAATTCGTATAATCGTGATTCGCCTGCTAAGACGAGTAATATGTAGCCGCTGAGCGAAATGCATCAATAGTATTTTTCCCCTTAGACAGGTTAGCGATCTGCATTTCCACCTTCATGGCGTGTGCAACGTCAGAAACACGACATGGAAATAGTAGATGTAATCCACATAATAATCCTACAGGCAGTGATATATAGGAGACTATCTGGCATATATAGGTAAGACATCTGATAGAAAACCCTTCTATCAAAATTGCACTGAAGAGATCGAGGGTTTAGCCATCACGATCTACTTGCGTTTTCTTCTCGGGTAGGTTACTCTCAATTATTTGGAAACCATTCGATGGATGATACCAGCGTGATTTATATAAGATTGACTTTACTAAACCCGTTCTATCTTCTTGTTGAAAAATAACACCCGTATTGTTATAAGTTTTTAAATTTAATAAAGAGTCCACCATTCGTTACCAAATGGTTGGAATATGGGTTTTCTAGATAGAGTAAAGAAAAAAGGAAATGGAGTGGTAAAATTATATCATTAAGGATAGCTCACATTTATCAATGTGAAGCGAATCTATTGGACGTCAAAGCGTTGACAGCACCTTACTAACCTCATCCAATGTATTAGACTCACTTGTCATCCAGAAGATTGGGCTAAAACAGCAGGACATTGGACGGGAGAAGCGATTTTTCGGTATCGTCCTTTTAAGCCATTGGTTGGGCGTTCGAGCTGCCCCTGGCTTTCTAACCCCCTTATTTGGGGGTTATTTATTAAATAACGAGTATGGCAGTAATTTACTCTGATAAATCAATCAATAAATCAGTCAGTATTGACAAATCAATATTCCAAGGTGCTCGAAAAAATAATGAAAATGCAAGCATTTTTCTGAAATACCTGACTACACCTTTTACAAGTAATCGATAAGACTCAACATTAAACTCTTACTAATAGTAAGGTTTTTATGACTCATTGCCTCCTTAGGGGATCGTTTATAATCTGAAACTATTCTGAGAAGCTAATAGATTAATATCCATGGATCGACGGGACATTTGTCCTCATCAACACGGGACACCTGCCCATCGACTTTCGTTAATTGATGGAATACAATCTCTGTAAACGACAAAAGATAGAATAACTAATAAAAGCTCTCTCCAAATGGAGAGGGGCTAGTTAGATTTACCCAACCGCGGGGAGGGGACCCGCCCTCCCCGCCAGAAGTTATCTCAACCGCGTCCGCCGTGGGTCCCCGTGGAGGGGATGAAATTCGAATCCCGCCCTCCCCGCCTTGCGTAAAATTTTACCGTTGCTGTGGGCTATCAATCAGTCTATATGTAACAGTTGCTAAAGTGCGAGTGTCTGCGCAGGAATCGCTTTGTATCTCTTGATTTGCATTGTACACTCCTGTGAATGGCAGGTCAAGCAATTGTCAGGCATGACAAAGAAATCCTGGTATTCTGTCCCCATCTGTTCCAAATTTAGATTGGTTACTTGGTTACTTAAGGAAGAAACGGCCTTTTTCATCTGGCTGTAGATCATTCACCAGCTTGAAGAGGATTTCAAACCCTGGTTGTGGCTTGGCCTTGACGTCCGGCTGCTCCTGGAATCACGGTGACCCACTGGTTGTTGGGAGAGGTGGTAGTTCCTTGAAAAAGACCTGGTCGCACGCATAAGATCTATCATGGCTTGGCGTCTCTACGGCGTAATTTTCCCAAACATAACCTCGCATATTCGTGATTACCTTGTAATCCTGCAAGTGCGGGCCAATCCGGTTAAGTGCATTGATCGCCGCCCAGTGTGAGAAATTAAACCCGCGCCAATCGATGGACGCATAGTCCTTATACCAGTCAGCCTGCAGGTAGCACACCAGGGCAGCCCCTACCCCCTCGTGCGTGACCTGCGGTAGAGCTGGATCATTATAAGCGGCTTCCAGCAACGGCACTGCATCGGTGGAGAGAGTGGTGAGGTAATTCACGTTGAAATGCTTGTCTTCAATGGTGCGGTAGACGTTATGCTGCACGATGGCGCCATCCACGTTCATGCTACAGATGGTAATGGCAAATCCAAAGGAAGACAGCATGACTGCCAGGGCAAAATGGCGCTCACGACGCAGCACCTCCAGAACGATGATGGCAGCGAACAGCACGCCCACCCACACCAGGAACACGCGTGGGAAAACTCTGAGGCGCGAGAACCCGTGCCAGTCGATGGCCAGCATCAGACGCTGGTAGGCTGAGACTAATATCACCATCACCAGCAGAGCCAACCAAACGCTCAATCCCGAATAGGCCCACTTCTGCCAGATGGTCTCACGCCAGGTGTACATACCTAGCCCGAGGATCATCAACAGGCTGGCGCAAGCCACGATAATCAGCTGGGTGAACCCGCTACGGGCATATTCTGAGTAAGTGTAACCCTCTACCCCGATGTTTACTTCACCGCCGAAAAAGTAGCGGAATTGGATGATTACGAAGATCATGAATAGCAGGCTGACCGATCCCAGCACAATGGCCGCCTCGATGAACCCCAGCCTTCGCTTGATGATTTGTTCACCGTCGCTTAGCTGTTGCCTATCTTCGCTCTTGAGCCCGGCATACAGGAAGGCTGCGGTGAGCAAATAAGCCACGAGGATGATAACGAGCAGGCGCAGGATGTACTCCGGGACGCGCCCCAGGTTTATTTGGTCCAAAAAATCGTTGATACGTGACCTGAAAACCAGGTCGCCAGAGCCGAGCAAAAGGGTGAAAAATATCAGCAGAGGAATAGCGATCAATACTCCGCGTGATACCGGCTTGAGAGGGAAGCGCTTCACCCAGGATGTATCGGGCTTGTTCTGCCATATGAAACCGAGGGGCAGGATTACCAAGTTGCCGAGGAGCCTGAAGAAGTCCTTGAAATAATCGCGCAGCCTGTAGCGTACCCAGCTACCGCCCTGGTAGGTGGCGGTAAGCAAGCCCAACGAGAGCAAAACACCGGCGATGCCAAATGCCAGCGACATAGGCTCCTGGCGCACCATGGAGATCACCCCGAAAAAGGCGAACAGCAACAGGAATGCCAGGCTTTTTATGGAGGGCTTTACCCCATTGGTAAACAGCACCAGCCCGCCTCCCACCAGGCAAGCGGTGAAGAATATGGCGAAGTTGATGCCCAGTGGCTTGCCCCAAAACAGGAAATCGAAAGCCCAGCCCAGCAGCAGGGCCACGACCCATACCAGGTTGGAATGTTTGGTCATCCAGTGCCTCCCGAGCAGATCGATTGGTTTCGTTTACCTTCGTTACGTTTACTATACATCGAATTGACCAGTAGTCAAGAATAAAAACGTTTGCGCGTTAACACGTTCAAACCGCCCAAAGATCGGGCAGGTGGTCGTTAGAACGTTGTAAATGTGACTATGGCCCGCACCAAGGCCGTACAGCTGAAGATTACGGCCGCCGAGGATCACGGCAGGTGACCCCGCCCTCCCCGCTAGAAAGCTAACAAACCGCGTCCGCCGCGGGCACCCGTGGAGGGTGTCCAGTTTTCCAAAGGAATTAAGGCCCCCTCCCGCCTCCCCCGATTGCCAGAAAACGGCAATCAGGGGAGGGGAAAATAGACCCGTGGATATCCTGACAGTATTGCGTATAATATCGGGGGAAACCTTACATGGATATCACAGGAGGAAAGCATGACCTATATCCCACTAAAAACACGCTATGATACCATGCGCTATAACCGCTGCGGGTGTAGTGGCATTAAATTACCCGCTATCTCGCTGGGACTGTGGCATAACTTCGGGGGTGTGGACGTGCTGGAAAACTGCCGAGCGATGTTACGGCGGGCCTTCGACCTGGGCATCACCCACTTCGACCTGGCAAACAACTATGGTCCACCCTATGGCTCGGCGGAAGAAACCTTCGGGCAGCTCTTCCGCAAGGACTTCATCCCTTACCGGGATGAGCTGATTATCTCCTCCAAAGCCGGGTGGGATATGTGGCCTGGTCCGTATGGCGACTTTGGCTCACGCAAGTATCTGATCGCCAGCCTGGACCAATCACTCAAACGCATGGGCCTGGATTACGTGGATATCTTCTACCACCACCGCCCCGACCCCGAAACGTCCCTGGAAGAGACGATGGGGGCGCTGGATAGCATCGTGCGCAGTGGCAAGGCGCTATATGCGGGCATCTCCATGTACCCACCAGACCTCACCCGCCGGGCGGCCAAAATCCTGAAAGAGCTGGGTACACCCTGCCTGATCCACCAGCCCAATTACAGCATGTTCGACCGCTGGGTGGAAGAAGGATTGCTGGGTGTGTTAGCAGAGGAAGGCATCGGCTGCATTGTCTTCTCACCGCTGGAGCAGGGTATGTTAACCGACCGCTACCTGAAAGGCATCCCCACGGATTCCCGGGCGGGTAAACCTGACACTGCATTGGACCGGGAAGATATCCGCGAAGACATAATCTCCAAAGTGCGCCGGCTGAATGATATCGCTAAAAAGCGGGGACAAACAATGGCGCAGATGGCGCTGGCATGGGTGCTGAGGCAACCGGCGGTGACATCCGCCCTGGTGGGTGCCAGCCGGGTATCGCAGATCGAGGATAGCGTGGTGGCGCTAGACAAGCTGGAATTCAGCCCTGATGAGCTAGGTGCAATCGAGAAGATACTGGCTGGATAATACTTAGTTGTTCGATAATTGTGATGACTATATAAGAGAAAAATATTCCTACCGCAAAATACGGGACATTTCTTGCCATGCTATACTTTAATCCATGAAACGACTGCGCTGGTTCGACTACCTATCGATCAACTTGTTCTGGCTGGGGCTGAATATCCGCAACACGGCAGTGGGGTCATTCTTCATGCCATATCTGGTGGATATCTACGCCCCGGCGGATTGGAAGAATACAGCTTTAAGTGCCATGCGCACGGCGGGTTTGATCATCGCCATGCTGATTCAACCAGCGGCGGGACTGATCAGCGACCGCTCCACCTCTCGTTTTGGGCGCCGGCGACCTTTCATTCTTATTGGGGCTATTTTGGACCTGGTTTTTCTCGCAGCCATCGGCCTCTCATGGAATTACTGGTCGCTGTTGGTGGCAGTGCTGCTGATCCAATTCTCAGCCAATATCTCGCATGGTCCGCTGCAAGGATTGATTCCCGACATGGTGCCGGAAGACCAGCGCGGCCGTGCATCAGCGGTCAAAGCCATCTTCGAGCTGCTTCCTCTGGTGCTGGTGGGGTTCAGTATCGCACCATTGGTGGGATCAGGACATTTAGGGTGGGCGATCGTTGCGACAGGGGCAGGGATATTTATCACTGCGCTGGTGACGATCGTATGGGTGAAAGAAAAGCCCCTTAAAGAGAAACTAGATATCCCATTTTGGCCGCCCATGTTAAGAGTACTTGGCATGCTGGCAGGCATCCTGGTGGGGGCAGCAGCAGGCTTGCTTGGAGGGGGGCTGATTGGCGGATTAGCAGGCCTGGTAGCTTGGTTATTTAGTGGGAAGGACACGGCCATGCTCGTTGGGGTAGGTCTGGGCGGTGGGATTGCCATGATCATCGCGGTGGTAGTGGGTGTATGGGCAGGGTCATTGACGACGATTGGCCAGGAGGTACGCCATCACGCTTCCTTTATCTGGTGGATCGTCAACCGGTTATTTTTCCTGGCAGCCATCACTTCGCTCCAAGGCTTTGCCCTGTATTTCCTCGAGTATGCGTTCAAGATCACCAGCGAGCAAGCTGCAACCCTGACAGGCAACCTGATTTATATGGTGGGCATTTTTACGCTGCTCTCAGCGTTACCCGCAGGGTGGTTGGCAGATCGCATCGGTCACAAGCTTCTGGTGGGGTTGAGCGGGATCCTGGCAGCGGTGGGTTGTGCCTTGCTTCTGGGAACCATCTGGGTGCCAAGCCTGAGCTTGATCTATGTGGCGGGCACCATCCTGGGGGTAAGCACAGGCTTGTTCATGACAGCCAACTGGGCAATGGGCACCAACCTGGTGCCAACGGAAGAAGCCGGACGTTATTTAGGGATATCCAACCTGGCAGGAGCAGGGGCAGGCATGATTGGCTCTGGGATTGGAGGCCCGGTGGCTGATTATCTCAACCTGAGCACCCCAGGGCTGGGGTACTTTGCAATATTTGCAGCGTACGTCGTCTTATTTGCCCTCAGCGCGGTGAGCCTGAGATTTATACGCGAACAGAAGCGATTGTCCACTGATGAAGCACTGATAGCAGCCCCATGATGATCGCCCTGTGGATCCTGCTCATCATCATCGCACTTATCCTGGTTTCAGGATTGGTGCTCTCTTTTTATTTCACCAAACGGAGCCAGCTGAGTGAGGTCCATACCGTCGATGAATATGGGCTGGAAGGCGAAAATGTGGCATTCAAAGCCAGCGATGGGCTAACCTTACAAGGAGTGTGGATCCCCACTCCAGGTTCAGATAAAGCAGTAATCATTCTGCACGGTCATGGTGGCAGCTATGATTTCGACCTGTACCGCGCCCCTGCCCTGCAACAAGCAGGTTTCAATGTGCTACTATTCGACTTCCGCGCTCATGGGCGCAGTGAAGGCAAGCACATGACCTTTGGCTTCGAGGAGCGGCGGGATGTGCTAGGCGCGATCGAATTTCTGCACCAGCGGGGTGTGCAACATATTGGCTTGCTGGGTTTCTCTTATGGTGGGATTGTTTCCATGCTGGTAACACCCGATTGCCCGGATGTGCAGGCGGTGATCAGCGATGGTGGTCCAGCGCGCATGCGCACGGCGATTGCCGCGCGGGCAGTCGAGATAGGTTTACCTTTATGGTCAGGCAAAGCATTGGCCTGGTTGATGCTCAGCCTGACCAGCTTACGGCTGGGTGTCAACCTTTTTAAATATGAGTGTTATTCAAACTTGAAAAGTGAACAGTTCAAACCTGAAAAGTGAACCGATAAAAGTTGAAAAGTGAACCGTTGACCCATGGTAGATTTGTGCCAAAAAAGAGGCTATCATGGATCAAATTCACAAG
>JBAQFX010000081.1:0-2982 GCA_049287485.1 Anaerolineales bacterium | reverse complement strand
GCGTAGCCCCTGCGTATCCCATTTTTCGGTAAATGTCCCCTCCCCCGCTTGATGTACATATCTTTATATCCGATTTATACACAAGCGGGGGAGGAGTTAGGGTTGGGGGTGTGAGTAATTACAGTTTTCCAAGTGAGAAATCGACTTCATAAAAGGAGGTTTTTGCGATGTCCAGCCCTCGTTTGAAATCCTTTAATTATGCCATTGGCATGTTTGGCACATCGATTCCAATCAATATGCTAAAAACCTTTGCGGCTATTTATTACGTGGACAGCCTTGGGATGACAACGATACAGTTTTCACTTATGCTGCTCATCTATACCTTCATCGATGCCCTAGACAACCCTGTATATGGCTTTCTCTCTGACCGCACCCGTTCTCGCTGGGGGCGCAGACGGCCATGGCTTGTGATAGGGACCCCTTTATTGATCCTGGGTTTCATTGCTTTTTACAGCCCTCCCTCCTTTTTGAATGGTAATTCTCTGGTTGTTTATTGCATGCTCTTCTACATGTTCACCGGGACAATGGATTCGGTCATTAATGCCAATTACGCCGCCCTGTTCCCGGAATTATTCCGCGATGATACCAGCCGGGCGAATACGAACGCCCTTCGGCAGGCTTTTCAGCTGGTTGCCATGATCATCAGCATTGCCCTCACGCCCATGGTGTCCAAAGCCATCGGATATAGCCTGACCTCTATCTTGTACGGCTTGCTCGGCGGAGGGGTCATCCTGTATATGACCTTCACCAGCAAAGAAACGAAATTTCAGGCTGATGAAGAGAAACCTCAGCTTTGGGATAGCATCAAGAGCCTGGCTACCAATAGTAAGTTCTGGGTGGCCGGGTTCGCCAATGCTTTTTACAGTGCGGCCATGTCACTCGTCCTGGCCTCGATGCCATTCTTTGTCAAATATGCCCTGAAACTCTCCGAAAGCCAGACTACATTCCTTATGGCTGCAGTCTTGCTGATCGCCATAGGTTGTGTAGCTGTGTGGGCACGATGGGTCAGGAAGTACACGCTGATGCCGGTGTGGAGGGCTTCGCTGATTGTCCTGGCAATTGCGTTCATCCCGCTCTATTTTGCAAATTCCCTGATCAGCGGCATCCTTTGCAGCGCGCTGGTGGGGTTTGGCTTTGCCGGGGTGATCACTACCATGGATTTGATCGGTGCCAGGATCATGGACGAGGACACCCTGAAGCACAACTTGCGCCGTGAAGGGATCATCTCGAACGCACTGGGATTCATGAATCGACTGAATGGTTTGTTTACCAGCTTCGCCTTTTACCTGGTTTTTGTGCTATATAAGTATGAAAGTGGCTCAAATCCTGGCCCTCAGCCTGATCAGGCTTCCCGGTTTCTACTCACTATATTTCCACCTGTTTTAATGGTCATTAGCTTTACCTTCTCGTTTTTTATCAATTTCGAAAAGGTCGGATATACTCCAGCTGTAGCAAAACTCGAGTAGGGAGGGATCGTTAATATGGCATTATTGCGCATTGATCATGTACCTGAAACAGTTAAAGTCAATCTCCCGCTATATATCATTCTTCCAGGCTCGGCTGAAATGCGAGGAGTGCCTGTCTCCAGGCGTAAAGTGCTATACCTGTTGCATGGGCTCAGCGATGATGGCAGTGCCTGGCAGCGCTATACCGCCATCGAACCCATGGCCGCGTTGTATGGGTTGATGGTCATCATGCCATCTGCGGGGCGCAGTTTTTATACTGACCAGCCCAATGGACAGGACTATTTTACCTATCTAACGGAAGAGCTGCCGCGTTATCTCAAGGATGTCTTCGGATTATTCCCATCTCGTGAAGATACCCTGATCGCTGGCAATTCCATGGGCGGGTACGGTGCCTTCAAAGCAGCTTTCCTGCATCCTGAGCTATATTCTGCTGCAGCCAGCTTTTCGGGAGCTCTGTCGCTTGCCTTCGTCACCACACATCATAACGACCCGCGCCAGCCAGAGTTTGAGTTGCTATTCGGCAACCTGGATAAACTGGCTGGCAGCATGCATGACCCAGCCGTGTGGCTGAAGAATTCAGCCTCTGATCCATCCCGTCTACCCAGGTTATTCATGTCTTGCGGGCGTCAGGACGACCTGTATCCGCTCAATACCCAATTCTATGCAGCCTGCCAATCCCTGGGTATACCGGTTGAATACCACGAGGAGGAGGACGGCTTTCATGATTGGTTCTTTTGGAACGCACAAATCCAACGCTTCCTGGCAGCCAACCTGAAGCCAATTTAAAAAAATTATGGATAATCCATTGAGCGAAACACGCATCCAAATCCCTTTATTTATCGAACAAACCCGGCAGGGAAGTTACTTCACCATCCCGTTCAATATGCCACCCAATACCGAGACGTTCTCACTGACCTATCGGTATAAACGGCATCACCAAAGCGAGTCGATGGTTGAAAATGGTATTTATACCTCCCGCATGGAGATCAATATCATCGATCTGGGGTTGATTGCCCCGGACGGGACTCAGGTTGGTGCTTCAGGGTCTGACAAATTAAGCATCTCTATCAGTGAGACACAGGCTACCCCAGGTTACCATCCCTGTGCTCTGGAAGCGGGTGAATGGCAGATCATCGTAGGGGCATATAAAATTGCTGAGGAAGGTGTGGAGGTTCGCTATGAGCTAAGCTTCACCCCGAAGTACCTGCGCCTTTATAAAGGAGATTTACATGTGCATACTTATGGCTCGGACGGGGTGCTTTCTTTAGAAGAATTAGCCCAGCATTCTATGCGTAACGGGTTGGATTACCTGGCTATCACTGATCATAACCAGATGGTTTCAACGGATACATTGCGACAACATTCAAGTCTTACCCTGATCCCCGGTATTGAATGGACCCATTATCAGGGGCATGCCAATTTCCTGGGCGTAGATCGGCCCTATGATGAGCCGTTCCTTGCCAATACCATTGAGGAAGTCCAGAGGCGTTTCGCTTCAGCCCGCTCGCATGGAGCC
>JBAQFX010000080.1:0-53152 GCA_049287485.1 Anaerolineales bacterium | reverse complement strand
GGGTCCGCCAGGCTGAGAACAGCCAGATCCACGACCGATAAAGAAAATTCTCCCTGCGCCGGGTTACCGCTCGCATCGGTGATGCGCATGTCAAAAGTCACTGGCTCACCCGGACCCGTCCTTTGGGGTTGGCTGGTCAGGTCTATATTGAGATATTCGAAGGAAGGGTCAACCGGCAGGTTGACGTAACCCTGGCGGAAGTCGGAATTGCCCTGGTCATCCTGCCCTAAAAGGGTGATGGCCACATAAACATTTGGGGCATCATCCGTGCTCAATGCCAATGGAATAGTACCGCCACCGGGCTCGAGATGTACAATCTGATAGCGCATCACCGAACCGCGCTCAACGGTGAGCAGACCCAGGGCAGTGCTACTGAAGGGGTTGGGAACAAAAACCTGGGCATTATCGCCGGGTTGATATGTATCGCGATCAGCCACCAGGCGCAGGCGCTGGTTGGGTAGTGAGGGCCATTCCGCCTGCCCAACGCCCCCCACCCACACGATGACCTGGGTGAGCGTTCCATCCCCAGAGACGTCCAGCTGGTAGGTGCCCGGTTCGGGTGGGGTGAAACCCAGCCGCGCTTTGCCATCCGCATTTGTGGTGATGGTGCTATTGCCTATGGGGGTATATTCGGGCTCATAGGTGGGGAATTGGTAGCCCAGAGTGTCTGGTGAGGGATCGTGGCGCACCCACACCACGCGCTGGAATTGGGCATTCAGCGTGTGTATTCCAGCCGGGTCACCATTCCAATCCGCTACAAACACCTCAAACCCAGCTTCCGATTTGGCGGCGTAAGACCAGGCATCCGGATGGACCCCAATGTAATAATCCGCCGGGTTGACGTAGATAGAGCTACGAGCACTGACCGGTTGGCCGCTCTCGTCGGTGAGGGTGACTTCAAGGGTGTATTGTTGCCGACCGGGATTGGCTGGCGGCATGAGCTCAATGGTTAACAGTCCATTGGAATCCGTCTGCCCAACCCCCTCTCTCACCATCGGACCCAATCCACCGGAGCCGAAGTGAACATTAAAGACATCCAACCAGCTGGTATCCACTGGTCCGACCTGGTAGTTGGGGATGTTAAAGTAAGAAGTCTGGCGGTAGAGTGTCCAATGGACCGGCAGGTTTGCAACCGGGGCATCGAAGAAGTAACGCGCATTGACCTGTGCAGTCAGAGCCGTCCCACTGAGCACATCGGTGGAATCGAAGGCCACCTGCAGGTTGGTTTCCGGTTTACGGTAATCGGCCACCTGGAAAAAAGTGGTATTGTCGTAATTGTCATTGGTCAGGCTGTAGGTACCCGGCTGAGCATCGGCGGGCAAGGTGTATTCACCATGACCTGTGGCAAATGCATTCAGTGGAAGGTCAAAGTTGGCTACCTGTTCGCCCATGCTATCATATATCACCAGGGGATAAGCGCTGAGATCCGGCAGAGAATAACGACCATTCGAAGCCTGGCGGACCACCATGCGGAAATAAACCGTATCTCCAGGCCGATAGATGGGACGATCGGTGTAGATGTATGAGAATATCTTCGAGGGAGCATAACTAACCGGGAGGTTGAAATCCCAGGGTGTGATGCCATCATTCCAGTAGGAGATGGCAAAGCCAAAATTGTCTCCAGTGCCAAGGATAGCAAATGAAGCATTGTAAGGGTCATCGTAATTTTGGATGGAACCCTGGAAAATGCCACTGGTATCTGTTTGGCCTGAAACAAGCGCCGTCCCAGATTGGTTGTATACCGTCACCGGCAGGTTGGCGGCGGGTGTATTTGTATCCAAATCCACCACCCAAACGAAAGCCTCCGTTGGCCCCAGCTTGAGAACAGCCTGGTAATGGCTGATGGCCAGGATGGCTGAGTTGATATAGCCATAACTGTTAGGCAGATTTAGTTTCATGAAATACAGACCCGGTGAACGGGGTCCCCCATCCGGGGAGACTGGTATGGTGACCGTGGTGGATTGATTAAAAGGCACCTCCGGATGGAAGGTCCAGGATTCGGCATCTCTGGGGGTAAAGTTCTGGCGGAAATCATAGCCGTTATTCCCTAACATCTGCACCAGGTCGTTGATGGTCATCGTCCCGATGGATAGCGGGATAGAGGAGGTGTTGGTCACCTGGGCGAGCAGGCCGGTATCCCGGGTGGTGAGGAAGCTGGTATCTGGGTTATAGGTAAATTGAACCGAAGGCTCGAGCGAGGCGGTGCGGAAATGCAGGGTGTAGGCTCGCCCCAATTGGCTGCCCCACAGGTCGGTTAGCTCGGGGGAGACTGTCAGGGTGTAACTGGTATCAGGGTCAAATGAAGCATAAAAAGAAAGTAGCATCTGACTCTCATCCATCCAGGCACCCATATTGGAGACGGGAGGGTCGATGGAAACGTATTTGTCAATATCATCGGTAGAAAGGTAGGATGATACGTATAAATCCAGGGTATCATAGATGCCTTTCACCCCTCCTTCAGGCGGAGCACTATTATAGATGGCAAGCTCCGGTACGGTATGCCAGGTATACTCGCTTGTCTCACCCAAGGGCGTACCACCCAGGGCAGCTGCCTGGCCTCCCAGGAAAACCGAATACATGGTATCGCGTTGCAGCAGGGCCGTGGGGGTGAAGGCGAAGGTGGTAAAGTCATCATTCCAGCCAGATCTGCCGTCTACATCAACACCAGCTGAGGTTTGCAGGGAGAAATTTGCTTCCACGCTGGCCGAATCCATGGGATAGCTGAAGGTTAGCTGCACGGTGCTATCCAGGCGTACATTGTAAGTGCTATCTACAGGCGCGGCAGATACCAGGCGCGGCAGCACGGTTTTGAATGACCAGCTGGAAGCGGATTTCAGAGCAGAGCCGGCTGTGCTGGTCAGGTTGGGGTTGAGATCTACCTGGTAGGAAGCTCCCCCTGCCAGGGCTGGCTCGGGGTAAAAAATATAGGTGCTGGTGTTAATCCACTCTCCACGCCCATCGGCGGAAGGCGTCAGGTTGAACCCAGCAGGCAAGCTGGACGTGTCAGCACCCAAAGCGACCACCGGCTGGTTGAACGCGGCAACGATTGCTGAGGTAGGGTCTACATCGTTCGAGCCATCAGCTGGTAAGCTCTGCAGCAGAGTGAGGTAGCCGCTGGTGGTATATGACAGGCTGATGGGCGATTGCAAGGCCATCCCCTTGGCCGATTGAGCCGAGCTGGCGATGTTAATCGTCAGGGCTGTGTCTGGAAGCAGCGCGACATCGGGGGTGAAGGTGAGGGTGGAGTCATCCCGCCAGGTGAAGCTACCGGAAAGGGCAGGCTCACCGCTCACGGCGGCTTCAACCGAGGCATGCTGCATGGGCTGGTTGAAATATAACGTAATTGGGTTTTTCAGAGCGATCTGTACCCCTGGAAGGGGGTCGGTCTCCACCAGGGCGGGAGGTAAGGTCTGTGGCAGGGGTGTGGGTGTGGCAGGAGCCAGTGTCGAGGTCAGCGTAGGGGAAATGGTGGGGGTGGGTGTCTTCTTCTTACATCCCCCCAGCGACCAGGCCAGGCTGAGCAGGACCAGAAAGAGTATTAAAATAAAAATAAATGGCTTACGGTGCTTCCCGTAGAGAAGAAGGGCGGAGCGCATAGGTCATCCTCCTTTATAGGGGTAAACCTTCCCCGATTTAATTGGATTATAACATCCTGATTAAGACGTAATCCAACCTTGATTTGTTCACATCAATCCCTGCTCCAGGTCTGCCAGGATATCCGGCAAGTTCTCGATGCCCACAGACAGGCGCACCAACCCATCGGTGATGCCCTGACTCAAACGGTCTGCGGGTGCCACGGGAGCATGGGTCATGCTGGCAGGATGCTCGATCAAGGTGTCCACATTACCCAGCGACACCGCCAGGGTTGCCAAACGCACGCGCTCCATCAGGCGGATGCCAGCCTGCAGGCCACCTTTCAGCTCAAATGACAGCATCCCACCGAAAGCATGCATCTGCTGCAGGGCAACCAGATGACCAGGGTCAGAATCTAACCCGGGATAATAGACCGTCGCCACAGCTGGATGGCTGGAGAGAAACTGCGCCACCTGCAGGGTATTCTCGCAATGGCGCTGCATGCGCAGTTCAAACGTTTTGAGCCCCAGGTTTGCCAGCCATGAATCGAATGGGCTGGGGATGCCCCCCAGCACCTTGACGAACTTGTAGAGCGAGGTGTGGACATAGTCTGGGTGCGTACTGACCACGGCGCCACCGGTGAGAGCGCCGTGACCGGAAAGGAACTTGGTGGTGGAATGAACCACAATATCCGCCCCCAGGCTGAGTGGACGCTGACAGTAGGGGGTGGCGAAAGTGTTATCCACGGTTAGCCAGGCATTATGCCGGTGGGCAATCTCCGCCACGGCTTTCAGATCGACCATCGCCATGGTTGGGTTGGCGGGTGTCTCTGCGTAAGCCAGGCGGGCATGCGGATGAGCCTTGAAGGCAGCTTCCCATCCAGCGGGGCTGATCTCGCGCACCCACTCGACCTGGATGCCCAGGGAAGGGGCAATATCTTTCAGAAAGGTGAAGGTGGCACTGTAGACAGCTTCCTGGGCGATGATGGTATCGCCTGCTTTGAGCAGAGAGAATAATACTGCGGTGATGGCGGCCATACCCGAAGTGAAAACCTGGCCTGCAACCAGTACATCCGGATCGGCGGAGGGTTGCAGGCGGATGAGGTCGATGCCTTCCAGGATGGCGATTTTACGGGCCAGGTGGTCCAGGTTGGGGTTACCCAGGCGGGTATAGTAATAGCCCGGTTCCGTGCGGGCTACGATCCCCGCCCCTGTGGCTACATCCGGAAAATTAAAAGTGGAAGTCTGGTAAATTGGGCTTACATGGGTATCATGAGGGTGATTCTCTTCGCCCACATGGGTGACCAAGGTGCTGAGGCTGTGATTGGCAGAAAAATGGTACATATATTGCTCCTTCATGCTTATTATGTACTTACGAGGAGCGTTCTATGCGACGAAACAATCTCCTCCAGTACCTTTGATAACAAAAATATATGCATAACCGAGTTAAAGGAACTCTAATGTGTGATTATACGTCTAAAAGCATGCCTCAGAATTATGATTCGGAGGTAGTAAGCTAATTCTTAGCAAAATTATCCAATTTCGGGTAAAATAATCAATCTTACTGGTAAAATTTTTCTATGATCACAAACACTGATACTCATGCCCGCCCACGGATGGCTCATCCACCCTCCAGCACACCAATTACCAGGCCGATCGGTCAGGCCTTCATGGCCCTATTGCTGGGTCTGGCTTTGCTGGTCGTCCTGATTATCTTGCTGCCGGGAGCTTACTCGCACATGTACGCCGGACGCATCTTCCCTGGCGTGACCGTGGATGGGGTGGATGTGTCGGGTATGAGCCCTGAGCAGGCCGCTGCTTTACTCACTCAACGCCTGGATTACCCCCAGCGGGGCAAAATCGCCTTCCAGGAGGGAACCACGATGTGGACGGTTAAACCAGCGGACCTGGGTTTATTCCTGGATGCGCAGACCACCTCCCTGGTGGCGTATAACTTTGGTCGGACGAGTAGTTTAACCGCTCGTCTGGCTGAGCAGTGGCGTGCATGGTCCTCAGGAGTTGACCTGGCACCGTTGTTTGTGTTCGATAAGCGCATCGCCGAGTACTACCTGCAGGGCATCGCCCAGCAGATAGACCGTCCCATCATCGAAGCCACCCTGGGGGTCAATGGGATGGATGTGGAGGTCCATTCCGGCCAGGTGGGACGCACCCTGGATATTGATGCCACCCTCACCAGCCTGGATACCCAGATGAAAACCATGATGGATGGGCTGGTGCCATTGGTGGTATATGAGACGCCCCCAGTGATCCTGGATGCCACCGCTCAGGCAGAACTGGCTAAACAAATCCTGTCTGCACCACTTACTGTGCAGCTCCCCAACCCCGAACAGGGTGACCCTGGTCCATGGTCATTTGAGCCGGCAGCCCTGGCGCAAATGCTAACCATCCAACGGGTTAAGACCGACCAGGGTGAGACTTACCAGGTGGGACTGAGCACGGATGTATTGAGGAACTTCTTACTCAATATTGCTCCGGGGCTCTATCGCGATCCGCTAAATGCACGATTTATCTTCAATGATGACACCCGCCAGCTGGAAGTGATCCAATCGGCGATCATCGGGCGGGCATTGGATGTGGATTCCAGCCTGGCGCAAATTAACCAGCAAATCCTGGAAGGGAAACACAATGTGAACCTGGTGATGCAGACCACCAACCCACCGGTGAACAATGATGCCACGGCCGAGTCGCTAGGCATCACCGAGCTAACCAGTGTGTACACATCCTATTTTTATGGTTCAGATGCCTCGCGCATCCAGAATATTAAAACAGCCTCCTCCCGTTTCCATGGCTTACTGGTAGCGCCCGGAGAATCATTCTCCATGGCGCAAGCCCTGGGAGACGTGAGCCTGGACACCGGCTATTCTGAAGCACTGATCATCTTCGGCGACCGTACCATCAAGGGCGTGGGAGGAGGGGTATGCCAGGTGAGCACCACCCTGTTCCGCACGGTCTTCTTCGGTGGTTACCAGGTAGACGAACGCTGGTTCCACGCTTACCGGGTGAAATATTATGAACAAACAGCCAGCGGTGGCCACGACGATAAACTGGCCGGGCTGGATGCCACGGTGTTTGCCCCACAGGTAGACTTCCGCTTTACCAATGATTCACCCTACTGGCTGCTCATGGAAACCTATGTGGGCAATAGCTCACTCACCTGGAAGTTCTATTCCACCTCGGATGGGCGGAGCGTGAACTGGGATACCAGTGGCTTGCAGAACATCGTCGAGCCCCCCAATCCGCTGTATGAAGAGAACCCCGACCTGGCAAAGGGAGAGATCAAACAGGTGGATTGGGCGGTGGATGGTGCCGATGTGACCGTGACGCGCACCGTCATACGGGATGGCGTGGTGATCCACGATGACGTGTTCAACACGCACTACATGCCCTGGCAGGCGAAATTCCAATATGGGCCCGGAACGGATGTTCCCACCCCCGAGCCAACCCAAACGCCATAAATATCTTCTAAATGCTGTTATTACGAGACCAGCGAGGTATGCTGGTCGAAGTAATCTTCCCCATCGCCAATCAGGTTCATTTTAGTTTTACAAATCTGACTCTTATCACCGCGATGAGTAAGGATAATTTGACTATAGAGTAGTCCTGTTTTGGGGTAGAATATTCTATTAACCCGGCAGAGTTTGCCATTCAACAAGCAGGATGGGTTTTGATATCCTGCGTAAGCACCCAAAGTAGATGGTTGGCAAGATGCCTGCCGGTAATGAGATAACCTGAGAGATGGATCGGAGGAATTATGGTCAGTCAAGAGCTGCTTGAGATTTTACGCTGCCCCAATTGTGTACGGGAAAAAGATGGCTTGCTGGATTATTACAAGGAATCCTGGCTGATCTGCCGTGATTGCGGGCGCAAATATCCCATTCGCGACGATATCCCGGTGATGTTGATCGATGAGGGGGATAAGTGGGCGAATACGCCGGTGGAGTCATTGCCCGTCCCACCGCCGGATGAATAAATTCCGAGGGCGGCGACTGGCGCAATGAAAGCAATATTATCGGTGGATCAATGAAAGATGTCTGGGATGTGCTGGATGAACTGAGCTGTGGGGAAGACGAACGGGCGGAGCAGGCTTTAAGCCACCTGGCAGCCTGGGGCTCTGATGCAGTGGAACCATTACAAGAAAGGCTGTCCAACCCAGAAGCGGATGTACGCTGGTGGGCAGTGCGGGGATTAGCTGAAGTTCAAGACGAGCGAGTGCCGATGTTATTGGTACGAGCCCTATCTGACAGCGATAAAGGGGTGCGCTGGTGTGCCGGCCTGGCGTTGCGCCAGCACCCATCCGAAGAAGCCGCACCGGCTCTGGTGAACCTGCTATCTGATGAGGAGGCCCTCATCCGGCGCCTGGTCGGGGATGCGCTGGTGGCGATTGGGAAACCAGTCGTGCCACAATTGCTGGAAACCATGTTGAAGGGGGAACATCTCGCCCGCTTGGAGGCGGTGCGGGCGCTGGCCAAGATTGGCGATGAGCGCACCATCCCGGCGTTGTTCGAGGCGTTGGATGATAGCTCAGCGTTGGTGGAGTATTGGGCCAACGAGGGATTGGAGAAGATGGGGGTGGGGATGGTGTATTACTGGCCGGAATGAAGCCAGCTTAAGTATATATGGAGCTGCAGAACAAAATCGAGTCAACCAGAGGAGGGGAGGTAGTTAACAATGTTAAAAGAAGCCTCATTCAATACTGGAATGGTTGATATTAATTATGCGGAGGGATCACAATCGGGTCACCCTATGGTCCTGCTGCATGGTCTCCCGGGTCGCTGGCAGGAATTCTTACCTATCCTTCCGACCTTAAACCTGCGATGGCATACTTACGCATTGGATTTTCGAGGACAGGGAAAATCAGGCCGAGTGCCTGGGCAATATCAGTCAAAATATTATGGGATTGATGTAGAACAATTCCTGCGCCATCAACTTAATGAACCAGCGGTACTATTTGGCCTGTCAGCAGGGGGTGGTGTGGCATTGGCTGTGGCGGCAAAATGCCCTAAGCTGGTAAAAGCAGTTATCGTCGGTGATTCTCCGATCGATATGCAAGTGCTAGTAGAGTGGATGACAAGTGACGGGTTCAAACACTGGTTCTCTATATTGAGGGAACTTGCTGGAAGGAATTTGTCAATTGCAGAGCTCACCACGCAGATAGGAAATATTCCTATTAAAACCACTGGACCAGACGCTACAATATGCTATGGAGATAGTCCAGAAGTCGATATTATTCAGATTCAACAACTGGCAATCACACTGAGCCATTTGGATCCTGGAGTTTTAGAATACCATGCAGAAGGGCGGGCGAAAGAGTTTTTAGAAGAATTTAATTTGGAGCAGATACTTCGACAGACAACCTGCCCCGTGCTTCTATTGCAAGCCAACCCAGTAATCGGGGGTATGATGACAAATGAAGTGGTTAAGCAAGTTCAGTCAGTTTTACCCCATGCAATGCATGTATTAATTGACAAAGACCATGGCTTGGGATTGGATACCTGGGAAGTGTCACCCCTGATCCGGGCAGTGACAAGTTTTTTAGATTCTTTATGAATAATGGCATGGAACAGCCATTGGCCGAAGAGTATGCATACTGATAATGGGGGATATTTCTTATCTATTTACCGCCCACACCAGCCACAAGCCAATCATCACCAAACCAATAAAGAAGCGTACTACGAAGGAGGCACCCCAACCGATCGCCAGGCCGCGTAAGGTAAACAAGGCTTTCTTGAGGTCACGCTGACGCAGGTACTCAAGCAGCAATACCACCAGTGGAGCGGCGATGATACCACCGATGGGTGGGAAGAAGATCGTCCCCAAGATGCCTGCCAGCATTCCCAGGATCAGGGAAGACCAGGCTGCGCCTTCCTTGTGGGCGCTAGCGCCCATCAAGACGTTATCTACCGTCACCCCCACAAGTAGAAGAATGGTGATCAAGGCGAACATTACCCAGCCCAAGGTGGTAAAGCCGGTCACCACACCATAGCCGAGCACCGCCAGCCAGATGACCACGATGCCGGGGAAGATGGGAATGATCAGCCCAAACAGGCCCACCAGCATGATCACCAGGCTGACCCAGAAAATGGAGGCAGAGAGCCAGGCAGGCACGGGCTAATCCTCAGGGCGGATCACATCGATGCCGCCCATCCAGGGAAGCAGGACGGGTGGCACTACCACACTGCCATCTGCCTGCTGGTAGTTCTCCAGTACGGCGATCAGGGTGCGAGGCATGCCCAGCCCCGAGCCGTTCAGGGTATGCACCAGCCTCAGTTTGCCACCCTCTGCCGGGCGATATTTGATATTGGCACGCCGAGCCTGGAAATCTCCCACGTTCGAGACCGATGATACCTCCAGCCACTCATTGACTCCGGGCGCCCACACCTCGATGTCATAGGTCATGCGGGCACCAAAGCCCAGGTCGCCCGTGCATAGTCGTTTGACCCGGTAGGTGAGGCCCAGCCCGGCAGCAGTCTCTTCGGCATCCTGGCGCATCTTCTCGTGCAGCTGGTCTGATTCTTCGGGCTTGCAGTAAATGTACATCTCCACCTTGTCGAACTGGTGGCCGCGCTTGATGCCGCGCACGTCTCGACCAGCACTGATCTTCTCGCGCCGGAAGCAGGGTGTGTAGGCGGTGTAATAGCGCGGCAGGCTGGTTTCCTCCAGCACATCGTCCATGTGCAGGCCGGTGAGAGGCACCTCGGCGGTGGGCACCATCCACAGGTCATCCTCTACGTCATGGTACAGGTTGTCTTCGAACTTGGGCAGCTGACCGGAGCTGTACATGGTCTTTTCCTTGACCATGAAGGGGGTGTACTTCTCGGTGTAACCCTGGCGGATGTGCAGGTCGAGCATCCAGGCGATCAGGGCGCGCTGCAGGCGGGCACCTGCCCCACTGAGCACATAAAAGCGCGAGCCGGTGATCTTGACACCCTGCTCAAAGTCCAGGATGCCCAGGGCGGGGCCCAGGTCCCAGTGGGCTTTGGGCGCGAAGTCGAACTCGGGGATCTCACCTACCCCGCGCATCAACACGTTCTCACTCTCATCTTTCCCGTAAGGTGTGCGCTCATCGGGAATATTCGGGATGCCCGCCAGGATGGCATTCAGCTCGCCCTCGAAGTTGCGCAGCGCTTCGTCGAGCTGGCTGATGTGCTCGCCTACCTGGCGCATGGCTTCGATCTTCGCCTGCCGTTCGGTGGGGTCTTTGGCTTGGCTGATCTCCTTGGAGACGAGGTTGCGCTCTGCCTTGAGGCTCTCGCCTTCCTGGATGGTCTGACGGCGTTGCTGGTCCAGCTCCAGGATCTGGTCAACCGGGCTGGTCTCCATCTGGCGGTCTAACAGGGATTTGCGCACCAGGTCGGGCTGTTCACGGATGATGTTGATGTCTAGCATAAATGCACCTCCATATTTGAAATAAAAAGCCCCCTCTCCAGCAGGACGAGGGAGCGCCCGTGGTGCCACCTGCATTTTGCCAGCCTGCTTAACCGTTGATCCGCGGAGAGACTAGGCTGGCCTCATCTGAGCGCTAACGGGCTGACCCCGGCTCCCTTACCCCGGTATTTTCCGGGCCTGCAGGAGCGATTAGACCTTACGGTCCGGCGGAGTGGATTTCGCCCTGGTGCCTGCCGCCTCGCACCATCCGGCGGCTCTCTGGGAGGCTGGCGGGTTACTTATCTCCGCGCTGGTCGATATAGGATGCGATTGGGAGGATTATACATGAGGTTGGGGGGGTGTCAAGAGAGCGTAGAGGAAACCGTAAAACCAACAAGAAGGACACAAAGGATTAGGATTTATCTACTATACTTTCATAAGGGCTGTAATTTGGATTTAGCTCATATTTCCCCGAAAGCAAATTTCATGTTTACTTGGACTGTTAGGAGCGCAGGGGAGGATTTCAGAGTCTACAACATATCCTCCTCTGCGCTTCTACTGAAAATATAACCTGATCGGTTCTAGGCTTGAGAATGAGCTAACATTCATATGTTTAGATGTTCATGCGTGCCGATGCATTATCGTTCTGCCAGCTGCTTCTTGAACCCTTCCAATGCCGGGATGGGGGTAGGGTCGATCTCGTATAGCATTGCCAGGTAATATGCCACGTAATCACCCAGGTGCAGCATGGTCCATTGCTGGGCCAGGGGAGTCTCGCCCTGGGCCTCCATGAAGTCGGTGCTCAATCCCTCCAGCATATAAGCCTGCTTGGTGAGTCCCGTACGCAGCAGGTTGCGCGGGTGATAGGATGGGGCGCGCAGGAACAGCGCCATGGCGGATGAAAGCGAGCTCTCAGGCTGCAACAAGCCAGCCAGGGCGTTATGGTCGGCTTCGGGCAGGGTTTCAAACTGCGCCCAGGCCTTGGCCAGCTCGTTGATCTGCGTCTTCCAGCGGCGGGCCACCGGCTCGAGCATATCCGCCCCGAAAACCGTTACCCAGCGACCCATCAGCTGCCCGGCTTCGCGTTTAGCCAGGTTGTTCGCCACCGGCACCTGCGCCTGCAGGCAAGCCTGCTGCTTGCGCATGGCAGCCACGGCTCCTTCCAGCTCATCTGCCGGGTCTGGAACCAGTCCCAGTTTGGAAAGTGCGGCCAATAACAACCCGAAGGAGAAGCCCACTGCGGCACGTGGCTGCCCGGCATGCTCGAAAACCCACAACGGGACGTCTGCCGCTTTGGCTGCCTGTGCTAATTTCCCGCCGGTGCACAGTGCCAGGATGCTGCAGCGGTTGTCCAGGGCCTGTTGAAAGGCTGTCAATGTTTCCTCGGTGTTGCCCGAGTGCGAGCTGGCGATCACCAGGGTTTGCGGTCCCCTGACCCAGGCAGGCAGGCTGTAGTTGCGCTGCACCACGATGGGCACGGAGGTCACCGGGGCGGCGTAAGCCGCCAGCAGGTCGGCCCCGATGGCGGAACCACCCATGCCGGCAATGAGCACGGCTTGAATCCCCTGCCAGTCGGGCAGGCTCAGGCTCAGGCCTTGCTGGTAGGCATTTTCAAGCTGGTGGGGCAGGTTTTCGATCTCGCCCAGGTAATTTTGACGGTCAATGGTTGCGAACGAAGTGTAATTGTTCAGATCCATCATATTTTATTATCCATCCCTATCGTTAAATGGTTTTATGATTTATTTGAAGCCTGTTTCCCCTGTTTTTTGAGCAATAGCTGGTAAATTTCCCGGCGCGACCAGCCAGATGGCGCTGCCAGGCGGGCTGCCAACTGAGAAGCAGACTCACCCTGCGGTAGCTGAGCACTCAGTTCAGCTTCCAGGCGCTCCATGCTCCAGCGCTCAACCCTAATTGTATCACCGGCCAGCGCCAGGGTAAATTCTCCGCGAGGCGGCTCCTGGGTGAAATGCTGGATGGCCTGGCTTAAACTGCCACGAAAAATCTCTTCATGCAGCTTGGTCAATTCCCTCGCCACTGCTATCTGGCGGTCACCCAGGGTACCAAGCAGGTCTTCCAGAGAATCTAGCAGGCGGTGGGGTGCTTCCAGGAAGATCAAGGTGTAAGGCAGCCTGGCAACCCCTTCCAGCAGGCGCTGGCGCTCGCTGCGTTTACGAGGCAGGTAGCCCAGGTATAGGAAGGCATCGGTGGGCAACCCGGAGGCCACCAGGGCAGCGATGGGAGCACATGCCCCCGGGATGGGGCTGACCTGGTGCCCGGCTGCGAGCACGGCCTGCACCAGCTCATAACCAGGGTCGTTCAAGGCGGGGGTGCCGGCATCTGAGACCAGGGCAACGTCTCCCTGCTCCAATGCCTGCAGCACCCGCTCCAGGCGCACCAGCTTGTTATGCTCGTGGTAGCTGATGGAGGGGGTGTGGATATCATAGCGCTGTAGCAATTTGGCGGTCTGACGTGTGTCTTCCGCGGCGATCAAGCCTACTTCCGCCAGGATGCGCAGGGCGCGAGCGCTGATATCCTCCAGGTTTCCAATGGGGGTGGCCACCAGGTAAAGTGTGCTCATGGCTGCGTCCAGGTGAGCAGGTACATATTCAGTGCGAAGCTATCCGGGTCCACCGATTCAAGCAGGGCACGGCCAAAGCGCCCCTCGTTGGTAAAGTAGCACAGATATGTGCCAGGTGACAGGCTCTCCACGGCGATCGGGGCTTTGCTCATGCTGGCAAGCTGGCAATCCGCCTGGGTCGGTTCCAGGTTTCCATAAACGCCGATCGTGGCTGCCTCCTGTGGTTCCAGCCAGTGATACTCACTGGCATCCGATTGATAAAGCAGATCTTCGTTACCATTGTTGAGCAGGAGGGCATCCAGGTCGAGGGTGTCACCCGGGATGAGCGAAAGCTCGCCACTGACCTGCCCCTGAGGTGTGGCTGTGGGGGTCGTCAGGTCGGTCGGATTCGCCGTGGTAGTGACATCCGCTGTTGCAGTAGTGGTTGCGGCCTGGCCTTCAGCTACGATGATGCGCACCCAGAAGGGCGAGTCACCGTTTGGACCAATACCAAACAAGACGCCATCAGGGTTACTTAATTTCCAATTCCCCTGGTATGTGCCAGGTGCCGCTGGAGCCACCATATCGATAGAGATGTCAACACTTTGAGCTGGTAAGACTGTAACTTGTAAAGGCACAGATTCGGGGGCACCCATGCGGTCACCATAGAAAAAGCTGGCATAATAGCTCATTGTCCAGGTGCAGGACCCTGCATTCACCAGCTTCCAGGTTTTGGTAAAACCCTGCCCGGCTGGGATCAGGCTATCATCGGGGATGGTGAGGTCGATCGGGTTACCTGCGGCAGCTTGATCGCAGCGTGGCATGGGGGTGTCTGTTTGCAGCGTTCCTCCAGGCGTGAACGTTTGCTGCGGAGAGGGAAGGGGGGTGAAGGTGACCTGGGTAAGATTGGAAGTGGGTGAGGGTGTTACCATTTGGGGCCTGGCCGTGGCTGTACTGGTTGGCTGGGCAGTCAGCACGGCCGCGATGGTCTGGTATACCTGCGTCTGGTCAGGAGTGGGTGGGCTAACCGGCAGGTTGCTGGCGGAGATGCGCGTGATCACCTGCCAGAGCAAGATGATGATTCCCGCCGCTACGAACAACCACACCAAGGCGGTCAGCCAGCTAAACCGGACTGGTGATCCCTTTGAGGAAGACATTGAAATTGTCCTTTAATTCTGGATACCAAGCCGGTTTGCCAGGATGCGCGCAATCTCCCGGGCTGCTTCAGGACGGGCTGCCTGACAACATGCATCGACAGCCAGCTCAAGTTGCTTGGGGTGATTAATCCATGCATGGAGAGCACTGACGATATAGCTGGTCTTGGGTGCCCATACACCGACCCCCTCGGAGATGACATAATCGACATTGCCATCTTCCTGGCCCGGCAAGCGGCTGTACAGGATCATGGGCAACCCGGCATTAAGAGCTTCGCTGATCGTGCCCGGACCGGCTTTGGTGACCAGGATATTGGCAGCCCGCATGAAATCGGGCATCTCGTGCACGAAACCATAGATCAGGGTTGTCATTGGCCATTGATGAGCTTCCAAACGTTGTTTGAGATCCGCATTACGGCCGGCTATAACTACCAGGGTAATAGGCAGGTTTGCTTCGGCAATCGCCAGGGCAGTCTTCTCTAGGGGTCCCATGCCTTCGCCTCCGCCCACCAGCAATACCACCAGCCGCTCTTGAGGCCAACCAAGTTTCTGGCGAAGTGCCTTGCGATCGCCAACAGGCTGGCAGAAGCGGTCTGCCACCGGCAGACCAATGACTTTCACCTTTTCCGGGTGCAGGCCGGCCAGCAAGGCGCGCTGGTAAGCGGCTTCGGTCGGAACCACGCACAGGTCTACCGCTTCGTGATACCACAGCGCATGGGTGGTGACCAGGTCTGTGACCACGGTGATGAAGGGAGGGTGATGCTCACCCAGGGCATGCAGGAATGGGTCATTAGCCAGAGGGTGTAAGGACACGATCATGTCAGCCGGATTCTGGTTGATTACCTTGCGCAGGTTGCGGCGAACATAGGGGTAGGCACTCTCCACGATCATCCTGGCTCGCCTGGGGCCATTGCTCATGCGGAAACCCCACCCCCATACTTCCGGAACGCGCACCATATACGGATACCATTTGGGCATGTAATTCAATGGTCGTGGAGCAATGTCCAGGAAGATATCAACCATTTGGCTCGTTAAGCGGTCATTGAACTCGAGCTTCAATGCTTCGATGATGGCTTCAGCAGCGCTACGGTGACCGCCACCAGTATCTGAAAACAGGAACAGGATATGAGGTCGATTGGAGGGGTGATCAGTCATTGGGGGAGGCAGGGGTATCAGAATGTGGTGAAATGGACTTCACTCTACGGGCAAGCTGGCGTCGTGGTAGAAGAACCCGTCGCCCGCAACTCAGACATTCCAGGCCAATATATGCACCCAGCCGGACAACTTTCCATTCATAGCCTCCGCAAGGGTGCGGTTTGCGTAAACGAATGACATCATCCAGCCGTAAATCAGGCAGCATGAGGGCATTATAACACGCAGCCGTCTACATGCTGGATGGTATAATCCTTGCCTAAGGAGATACCAAGGTTTGCTTAATTTCTTGCCATCCATGCCTCAACTGATCACCTATATTGTCATTTTACTATCTGCCTTTCCGGTGCATGAGTTTGCCCATGCCTGGACCGCCAATTACTTCGGTGATAATACCCCGCGTGCCAACGGTCGCCTGACGCTTAACCCTCTGGCGCACCTGGATCCAATCGGCACCATTTTGATGTTGTTGGTGGGTTTTGGCTGGGCAAAACCCGTGCCGATCAACCCGTACGTGCTGCAAAGACAGTCACGCGCGGCACCCATGCTGGTTTCTCTGGCAGGACCGATGTCTAACCTGTTAATGGCAATTGTGGCATCTGCATTCTTCCGCTTGGGCTTGGTCTCCACCAGCGGCATCCGCATCTTACCCGGGGAGATCCTGCCTACGATTCCACTCTTCCTGTACATATTCATCAGCGTAAACCTCTGGCTGATGTTGTTTAACCTGATTCCCTTGTTTCCACTGGACGGTGAGAAGGTGCTGGATTATTTTTTACCTCCATCAGGGGTGCGCTTTTTGGAAAGTATTCGCCCATATGGACCAATGATCCTGATGGTCATCTTGTTTGTATTACCATTAATAGGTATTGATGTGATTGGAAAAGTGATCCAACCGGTATTTACTTTGCTCACGCGGTTGTTGATAGGTGCTTAGCGACAGTGCGCATCCTGTACCGGGTACGCCAATTTTGGCGTAATGTAACTTTAAAAACAGATAGTTATGACCTTAAGCGGGCCCAGGCGCAATTAAATGCCGAGCAATGGGAGCTTTTCAACCGGTTGCAGCCAGCTGAAAAGATGCATGCGATGACAGTCTTCCACAAATTGCTCGAACAAGGTGAAAACCAGCCTGACCTGCTAACGGCTGCCTTGCTGCATGATATTGGCAAGCTGAAGTATTGCCTTAATCCTTTCCAGCGAGCTATGGTGGTCGTGGTTTCTGCATTGATGCCCCAGTATGCACAGCGTTGGGGTACTTCGCCAACCCAGGGTTGGGAAGCATTAGCGGGCTGGCGCAAGGCTTTCGTCGTGGCAGAACAACATGCCACCTGGGGGGCTGAGATGGCAAGACAGGCAGGGGTGAGTGCCATGGCAGAAGCATTAATCCGCCAGCATCATCACCCGCATGGGGATGAAGTGGGAAATGATGAGGACAAGCTATTGCACAAACTGTGGATTGTTGATAATGATAGTTAATCGAGGCACAAAATGACAGTTCAAATCACCATCATTGGTACAGGTCAGATTGGGGCGTCCATCGGCCTGGCTCTGGGAGAACAGAAAGACTTATTCATTCGTGTTGGCCATGATAAAGACATCCGCATAGCCAACCGGGCAAAAGATATGGGAGCACTGGATCGGGTGGATTTTAACCTGCCAAAATCAGTGGAGAACGCCTCCATCATCATCCTGGCAATACCCTTAGACCAGATCCACGAAACGCTCAAATTTATCGCAGCTGACTTGCAGGAGGAAGCGTTCATTATGGATACCGCACCGGTGAAAAGCGAAGTGTTGCAGTGGGTCAAGGAATTACTTCCACCCAAGCGTTACTATATTGGGCTGACGCCGGTGCTCAACCCAGCTTACCTGGATACTCCCGGCGCAGGAGTGGAGGCTGCCCATGCAGACCTGTTCAAGAATGGCATGATGACCATCCTTTCCCCCCAGGGGGTGCCTTCTGAAGCGATCAAGCTGGCGACAGACTTCTGCCACCTGTTAGGTGCTGAGCACCTGTTCATGGACCCGCTTGAGCAGGATAGCATGATGGCATCCACGCGCATCTTGCCTCAATTGCTGGCAGCAGTGTTACTTAATACGACTGTAGACCAACCTGGTTGGTACGAAGCGCGCAAGCTGGCTGACCGTCCCTTTGCAGTCGTTACCAGTGTCATGGCACAGTCTGGCGACGTCAACTCGCTCTTTAGCCAGGCAATCTCCGCTAATGAGCACCTGGTGCGCTGGATCGATACTTATATGGATAATTTATTTACTCTACGCCAGCTGCTGGCGACAAAAGATACTGACAACCTGCTCAAGGAGCTGACCCAGGCCAGGAATGGTCGTGAAAAATGGTTGCAGGAAAGGAACACCGCCAATTGGGCAGCCACAGAAAATGCACCGAATGTTGAGCTTCCCTCTGCAAGGGATGTTTTTGCACGTATGTTCACCTTCGGTGGTGGGCGCAAGCCAAAAGAACCGAAGTAGTTCACGAGATTGTGGTGAAAAAACTAAATATATCGAGGATACCTATGGTCAAGAAACTTCAATGGATTCAAGATGAACTTCAAAAACTGAAAGATGATGGGTTATACAATCGCATCCGTACGCTAAGCTCGCCCCAGGGTGCCTGGTTGGTGGTGGATGGCAAACGGGTGCTCAACTTTTGTTCCAATAACTATTTGGGACTGGCCAACCACCCGCGTATCGTCCAGGCTGCCCAGGAGGCAGTGAAGAAATTCGGTGTTGGCCCGGCTGCTGTGCGCTCCATTGCCGGTACCATGGACTTGCATCTTGAGCTGGAACGCCGCCTGGCGGCATTTAAAGGGGTGGGAGCTGCCATTACCTTCCAATCTGGCTTCAACGCCAACATAGGCACCATCCCGGCCCTGGTGGGCAAGGAAGATGCCGTCTTCTCCGATGAGCTCAACCACGCCAGCATCATCGATGGCTGCCGGCTCTCAGGCGCCAAGATCATCCGCTATGCCCACTGCAACCCTCAAGACCTGGAACGGGTGCTAAAAGAGGAACGCACAAATTATCCACGCGCCATGGTTATCACCGATGGCGTCTTCAGCATGGACGGTGATATGGCCCCACTGGATAAAATTTATGAGGTGGTGGAAAAGTATGAGGCTATCCTGATGGTGGATGACGCCCATGGGGAAGGCGTGGTTGGCAAGGGTGGGCGTGGCATTGTGGACCACTTCAACCTGCACGGTAAGGTGGATATCGAAATAGGCACGCTCTCCAAGGCCTTCGGTGTGGTGGGCGGGGTGTCGGCGGGTAACCCGGTGGTGGTGGAGTGGTTACGCCAGCGTGGGCGCCCCTTCCTGTTCTCCTCCGCCATGACCGTCCCGGATGTGGCTGCCTGCCTGGCCGCCCTGGATATCCTGGAAAGCTCCACCGAGCTGGTGGATAAGCTGTGGGAAAACACCAATTATTTCAAGGCCGAGATGCGCCGTCTTGGGTTCGATACCGGCACAAGCACCACCCCCATCACCCCCATCATGCTGGGTGAGGCACCCCTGGCGCAGCAGTTCAGCCGCGAGCTATTCGAAGCCGGCCTGTTTGCCATGTCGATCGGATTCCCCACGGTGCCCAGGGGCAAAGCCCGCATCCGGGTGATGATCTCGGCTTCGCACAGCAAGCAGGACCTGGACAAGGGACTGGAGATCTTTGCCACGGTGGGCCGGAAATTGGGTGTGATCAAATAGGGAGAAATGGTTGGATAAATCCGTAGTAGGGGTACGATCATGTTGGCGTGTGCCAGATATCGCGCCCCTACTGGAAAAGATGCATTCTATTCGAAGCTCCATATTTGTCCATTAACAACGGTAGGGGCGGGTCGCGACCCGCCCCGACACAATTTCCGAGATGATCATCCATTTTACTCCGAATATTCACCTAGAAAAACGGTTAGTAATGTTTGTAGGGGCACGATCATGCTGGCGCATGCCAGATATCGTGCCCCTACATATTTCACTACTGCAATTCTTATTCTTTAAATGGATCGATGACCGGGTTGGTACCGGCCCAAATGCAACTCGGACGCCCATCCAGGTTACAGGCGAACCCATGACTGCAGCGATGGGCCAGGATGCGCCCGGGCTGGTCTGGCAGGTGTTCGGGAGGGTAAACCACCTGGACTTGCAGGCCAACCTGTTGATCCACGTGCTGGCAATATTGTATTTTAAGGGTCTCCCAGGTTTTTTCAGTCATTTGTACGCTCCGTTCAGCAATTAGTATACCTCGAACTAGGAGCCCATCCAAGATGGTTTTTTAATCTGGCAAATATCCGGGGGCTGACTGCACGCTGACCCTCGCTCGACTCCAGCCTGATAACTAATGTTCATCGTTTATCTGGTGATTCCTCGCCCAGCGGTACCTCCACTTTGGTGAGCAGCTCGTTAATCACCTCTATAGTGGTCTCACCGCTCAGGGCATTCTCGGGATTCATCAGCATGCGATGCGCCAGGCAGGCCACGGCCACATGCTTGATATCATCCGGTATGACGTAATCCCTGCCACGCATGGCGGCATGTGCCTGGGCGGTGTGGAATAATGCCAGGCTGCCCCGTGGACTGGCACCCAGCGAGAGGGATGGATGCTCACGTGTGCTGTTCACCAGGCTCAATATATAACGGCGGATGCTTTCGACGACATGCACCTGGCGCACTTTACGCTGAAGTCCGGGCAAATCTGCTCCTTTCACCGCTTGCTGCAGGCTATCAATGGGATGCGCCAGCTGTTGCATTTGTAGCATGCTATCTTCGCTCCTTCGGTCGGGATAACCAAGACCGATTCGAAACAGGAAGCGGTCCATTTGCGCCTCAGGCAGGGGGAATGTCCCTTCGAATTCGATGGGATTCTGGGTGGCCAGCAGCATGAATGGTTTGGGCAAGCTATAGGTCACCCCATCCACGGTCACCTGGCCTTCGCCCATGGCTTCCAGCAGGGCGCTTTGCGTGCGGGGCGTGGCCCGATTGATCTCATCAGCCAGCAGGATACTGCTGAATACCGGGCCGGGTCTAAATTCGAACTCGCGCGTTTTTTGGTTGAAGATCGAAACGCCAGTGACGTCATTGGGAAGTAAATCGGGCGTGCATTGCAGCCGCTTGAAATCCAACCCGGTGGTGATGGCCACGGCGCGTGCCAGCATGGTCTTGCCTGTGCCGGGGGCATCCTCGATCAATACATGGCCTTCACACAATAAGGCCATGAGCACCAGCTCGATCGCCTGGCGTTTCCCTACGATGACGTTCTCAACATTTTTAATGACCGCTTCGCTAAATTCCTGGATTTCAAGCACTGCGCTTTCAGTCGAATAATTTTCCATCGCCATCTTGTTTCTCCTCCTATTTTACCCGGCTGCTCGTTGTAGAGGCATCCGCCATCCCTGAGGCTCGCTTAACTCGCCACGATTGCTGAGTTTTCAGAACCCACATCCAGCGAAAACGCCAGCGCAATGTTCGCCATTGGCTTAATATTTGCTCCGACTTCACGGTTTCAGCTTCTTCCGGCCGGTAACTCAGCCGGACGATCTGGTTGATGATGGTTTGGACCCGATGGATCAATTCACTGGTAAATTGATCTTGCCCGGCTGTGGTGGCCTGAACCCGCCAGGATAGGGCCACCACAAACTCATATGGTGTCTCACCCGCTTCAGATAACACATCGAAAAGTTTACCGTAGCGTCTCATCCGCTGATAAATCTCCCGCGCGGCAGGAATTGGTTTCAACTGTCTCAGGTAGATTTGATCATACCCTGCCCAAATCAAACCCACCAGGACCGGCAAGATCAACAATCCATATCCGAGGTAGCTTGCTGTATTGAGCGGGCCTGGGGATTGCGCTGCCTGGGGAGGCGTCACCATGGGAGTAGCCACCTGGGTGGGTTGTGCTGAGTAGTTAATCTCTGGCAGGGAGGCAGTTGGCTCGAAGGTCACCCAACCGATGCCAGGGAAGTAAACTTCAACCCAGGAGTGCGCATCCGCCTGGCTGACGACGAAGCGCTGTGAATTCAGATTATACTCTCCGGTGGCATAGCCGATGACCAAACGGGCGGGAATACCCGCGGCGCGTGCCAGGACCACCATAGCGGAAGCATAATAGTCACAATATCCTTTACGCAGGTCAAACAGGAAGAAATCTGCCAGGTCCTGGTTGGCTGGTGGGCGGGGGACATCCGTGGTGTAGGGGTAGGTGCTACGCAGGTACTGTTCAATGGCTCGCGCTCGATCATAAGGGGTCGGCACGGTGGCTGTGAGCTGGAGGGCTAATTCTCTCACATGCGTGCTAACCTCCTCGGGCAGTGCCAGGTATCGGCGGGTGACCCAGTCAGGGTATGCCTGCCCGGCGAGGCGTAAATTGGATTCACTGACCTGCGGTATGAGTGACTGGACTTCATATCCTTCATCGGTCGATTGGAGTCCGAACAGGTCATTTGAGCTGCGCCAGGCTACGCTGCTGGATAGATTGACTGAGACAGGCTCTCCACTTGCATATATCGTTCCAGCCTTACCAGGGACTGGTCTCACGATTTCATCGATCAAAATATAGTCCGGAAGTTGGCTGGTTTGGATCGGTTGATCTGGATGGTAGGTTTCCTGGGTGGTGGGACTGGTGCTCCAACCACGCCCGGTGTAAACATCGTAAGTGAAGCTGCGCCAGTATAGCGGTGGAAGCTGACCATTCTGTACAAGTGCGGTCAGATCTTTGACCTGCACAGTCATTACCATCTCTGTGGAGAGCTCCGGGCCTGAGCCAATCAGCAGCTGCCGGGGGAGACCGGGTGAGCGTGCCGCAGAAAAGGCATCTGGTGGTGCAGTAGCTTGCTGGATACCCAGCGATTTAGCCAGGCCACTCTCTTGTTGTGGGACGGGTCGGTTGTGTTCGCTTATCCAGTTCAAGGCCCGGCTAATGGATAATGAGGAAATAAATGCAGCCAAAAGTACCAGGCCAATGGCGATTACCAACGAGGTATTGCCAACCTGCCTGCCTTTGCGCCTGGGGTAAGCGATTTTGGTCGCCTGCCACTCCTGCTCATGCTGGTCATATTGCACCACGGCGATGAGAACCAGAGTGGTTGCCAGGAGGATATATATGGTGATGGAGTTAGAGCGTCCATAGGAAAGGGTGCTCAAGTTCAGGACTAGTGCCGGTAGGACAGCAATCAGGGCATTCCTGCCTGCTTCGACCATCCAACCTGCCCATGCAGCTACCAACCAGACCACGATACCCCACACGAGATTGGCGGCAACCGGGTCAAAAACAGGCTTTCCCGTGAGCAAATCCTTCAGCCAGGAAAACACACGGCCCAGGACGATGCTGGCGGAAGTGAGTACCTGTTGCACCGAGTTGACCAACGGGGTCAGGTCGACTTCTCTGGATTTAATGGAGGGGATGATCCCTCCAACCAGCTTGAAGAACTCATCCAAGACTGCCAGGAGTCTCGCATTCAACCCGCCTGCAAATAACAGGCTAAGTAATATCCCAATGATGATTACCAGCAGGGTAGAGCGCCATGCCCCCCAACGAAAGATGGCCAGCACCCAGCCAATCAACATGCCAAACAGCAGGCTTTCCCACAGTGAAATCCAATCTGGGCCGGTGAGGACAGCAAACACTCCCGCGGTTGCGGCGGTTAACAAGATAAACAGTAGCAACAGGCTGATAAATTTCTCCCTTTTTCCAGCGCGCCTGACAACGACCTTCAGGGAGGAATTCAGTCCATGCTCTGCCAAACCTGCCTCCCTTGCTGGAGATAGCGCTTCAAGGTTTCAGCGCCCTTGATATGCTTACTTTCTGCCCGGTTGCCAGCTGAATAAGCTTGTTCCAGCAGCGAGCCTGGCATGCGTGCATAGGGGATGCGGCAACGGGCGAGGCTCGTGATGACTTTGCGCTGGTCAACCGGACTGGCAAAATCCGTTGGATCAACCAATAGTGCCATGATGTTGCCACCTTTTCGATTCCGGTCAGCCGCGGCCACCCAGGCGGTGCTGGTTGAAGGGGTGATCAGGATCGCCGTGGCCGCGTTAGCAAAGTGGCTTTGCTGGATCAGGTCTGCCAGGGAGTGCTCACCTGCCGTGGCGATCGCCAGGGAGCGCAGGATGCGCCATCCCTGGGATTGGCCTGAGCCTGGTTCCAAACAGGTATACTTCGGACCTGCCTGCACCAGGCCAACCCGGCGATATTCTTTCAGACCACGAACTGCCAGCGAGGCGGCCAGAACAATGGAAAGCTCCAGCGTAGATTGCTGGCCAATCCCGGCTTGTACAGAGCTGTCTAAATCAACAAAGATCCACCAATCTCTGGAGCTGGCGGCTTCAAGCTGGCGCACGATCAGGGAATCAAAATGGGCAGAAGCGTGCCAGTGGATGCGACGCAACGAATCACCTGCCACGTAGTTTCGTAAACCCGCATCACTGATGTTGCGCTCCACATAACCGTGGCGCATGCGTTCATCGCCAGACCAGCCTCCCGATGGGATACGCAGCCTGGAGAGGGGTAAAACTGGAGGCGTGACCAGGATGGTACTGGCATGCTGGTCGGTCAGGCTCAGGGTGTAAATCCCGAAGGGATCTCCACAACGCAGGTGGGTGGGTCCCAGGGTATATAAGCCACGCCGCCTGAATAGATGGCTCAGGTTGCGGTTACGCGAGCTATGGGCTGCCACATCTGAAACCATGCGCAGGGGTGATTCAAGCGAGGCTGAATCATCGGTCATTTCTACCCAGATGGCAGGCAGCCAGCCATGATTGATCAGCCTGACTTGTTCTGGTACCGATTCGCCCACGGTTGCCCAGGCGTAGTTAATCTTGCGTTCGATCGATAGGCTACGCTCGAGCGAATGGATCCACAACCAGGCGATCAGCCAGGCCCCCGCGGTGCCAATGAAAAATACCAGCCAGCCGCGAAAACTGGTGAGTAGGTACAGGATAGCAAGGATCACGATCAGGATGGGAAAAATCCGCAAGTTAAGCTGGCGTTCAACCTGCCGTACTGATTTTTCAGAGGTTTTTTTGCTTAAAAGTTTCATGGATTTCAGTGCCGATACGCTGATTCTGTATGAAATGCGTACATTTCAACCGGCATAACCAGCTGTTTCTGATAACTATTTTAATCTCAATCCCCGTTGATAAAAAAATGCCATGGCTGTTATTGCATTCTCCTTCTGCAAATCCAGTCCTGGCTGGGTCATTTCTTCCACCTGGCAGGCAAGGTTATTTCAAGAGTTCTTCGGCGTAATGGCAGGCAGTGTAATGATTTGGTCGCAGTTCACGCAATAGCGGCTCGTCCACCGAGCAGTTTGGTTGCGCCATCGGGCAGCGCGGGTGAAAATGGCACCCAGAAGGTGGATTGATGGCATTCGGTATCTCGCCGGGAGGCATGGGCTCTGTGCGACGCCGGGTGGGGTCAGGTACGGGAACGGCTTCCAATAAGGCCCGCGTGTAGGGATGCAGGACGTACTGGTAAACATCAACTAAAGGTCCCACCTCGCATAATTTGCCCAGGTACATGATGGCGATGCGGTTGCACACGTATTTAGCGGTCGCCAGGTCGTGGGTGATGAATAGATAAGTCAGGTCGAACTTCTGCTTAAGGTCCATCATCAGGTCAAGTAATAGAGCCCGCACCGAAACATCTGCCATGGCAATCGGTTCATCCGCCACAATAAAAGCAGGACGGGTCACCAGGGCACGCGCTAGCACGATTCGCTGCCGTTGACCTCCGGAAATCTGGTGAGGATATAGGTCATAAAAAGTAGTCGGTGGGTTCATCCCAACTTCAGATAAGATATCCAATACACGATCGCGCCGTTCCGTGGCTAAAAGTTCGGGCATGTGGATCTGTGCAGGGTGCTCAATCGCTTCGCCGATCTTCATGCGGGGGTTAAGCGAAGCCAGTGGGTCCTGAAACACGATCTGCATGCGTGAGCGCATGCGACGCATCTCTTCTGCTGAAAGGCTTCCCAGATCCGTGCTATCGAAGAATACTTTCCCAGCCGTGGGTTCCAATAGTCGCAATACCAACCGACCGACAGTAGATTTCCCAGACCCGCTCTCACCCGCCAGACCGAACACCTCGCCCTTGTGGATGGTAAAATTGATGTCATCTACAGCTTTGACCGCCGGGATTTGCCCACCACTTAGCAAAGAAGCAAATAGACCTGATTGGATGGGAAAGAATTTGCGGAGGTGCTCGACACGTACCAATTCTTCCGTTTCAAGTGACTTGTCAATGGGTATGGGGTTCAGGGCTACAGAGGTTGGTTCAGGCATGCAGCTTCTCCTGACTCTTGGCCATCACCGCAGGATATAACCAGCATGCTGCTAATTGGCCTCCTTCAATGGCTTCCAGGGGAGGATCTTCCTCCGAGCAGATATCCATAATAAACGGGCAGCGAGGGTGAAACCGGCAGCCAGCCGGTGGGTGAGATAGATCAGGGGGCGCCCCAGCCATCTTGTAAAGCTCACCCCCGTCCAATTTAATGTTCGGCACCGAGCGCAATAAACCCTGCGTATATGGATGTTTGGGTTGGGCAAACACATCGTTAACATCGCCGATCTCTACCAGCTTGGCGGCATACATCACTGCAATGCGATCTGAGATTTCAGCTACCACGCCAATGTTGTGGGTGATGAGCAGGATGGTCAGGCCGAATTCTTTTTGTAGCTCCTTGAGCAAGTCGAGGAATTTGGCTTCGACGATCACATCCAATGAGGTAGTGGGTTCATCGGCAATCACCAGCTTCGCCCTCAGCGACAGTGCCAGTGAGATCATCACCCGTTGGCGCATGCCCCCTGACATCTGATGGGGGTAATCCATGATCCGCTCACGCCGAATGCCCAGGCGCTCGATCAACTCTTCTGCGCGTTTACGGGCTTCCTCATCCGATACTTCCGGTTCGTGGGTCTGGATGGTCTCGGTAATGTGACTGAGGATTCGCTGCACGGGGTTTAGCGAGGTCATCGGGTCCTGAAAGACCATGCCAATTTCTGCCCCGCGAATCTCTGGCATCTCGCGTTGTGACAGGGTCATCAAATCACGCCCGTCAAACCACAGCTCGCCCTCAGTGATCCGTGCCGGGCCGGTATGTAAACGCATGAGCGCCTTACCCAGGGTGGATTTGCCGCAGCCCGATTCGCCTACCAGACCCAGGATCTCACCGCGTCGAATATCGAGAGACACATCTTCAACTGCTTTCACTGAGCCAGCGCGAGTGGTGTACTCAACCGTAAGGTTGCGAATGGAATATAAAATATTGTCAGCCATCATCGCTCCCTCAGTTTGGGATTGAATATTTCGGTCAAACCTTCACCCATCAAGGTAAAAGCCAGCACCACCAGCAAAATTGTCAGCCCAGGGAAAGTGATCAGCCACCAGGCGTTCTGGATAAAGCGTTGACCACGTGCCAGGTCAATGCCCCAGTCCGCAATGGTTGGGGGTAAGCCCAATCCCAAGAAGGATAACCCAGCGCCAGTCAGGATGGCATCCGCCACGTTCACAGAAAATATGATTGCCACCGAAGGGATTACGTTGGGGAAAATGTAGCGCTGCAAGATTTCCCGGCTGCGGGCACCAATACTGCGCGCCGCTTCCACATAGACTTCTTCTTTTACAGACAGGGTCTGACCACGCACAATACGATAATATGTGGGGATATACAGCACGGCAATCGCCACGATTACGTTCAATACGCTGGGGCCTAAAACAGCTGTGATGGCGATTGCCAGGATCAGGCCTGGAAAAGCATACATGCTATCCATCAGCAAGCTCATCAGGCGATCTAGAGTTCCCCCAACGAAGCCAGCCATTAATCCCAGGGGTACGCCTAGAACCAGGGCGACGATCGAAGAGCTAAATCCAATAATCAGGGCTACGCGTGTTCCCCACAGCAAGCGACTCCACACATCTTGACCAATATCATTCGTCCCGAGCAGGAATCCACCTGTGGTTTGAGCTCCCCCCGTAATACTCTCTCCCTCGCGCAGGGTTGGGTATTGAGCCGACAAACTGGCAAACTCATCTGATTCGACCACTGCAGCAATATCTTTCCCGTCGACAACAGCTTGTAAGGCTTCTTGCACCGTTGGATAACGATCGATGACTGGTCGCAACCGCAGCCCTTCAGGTTCATTCTTTATTTGGTCATCGATCTGTTTGGCGGCATCGTTTAAAGCGCCAGCGGTGTTTCCACCTTGAACTACGCTAATGGAAGGGCGAGGTTGGTTATTGTTTACTGCCAGGTCTTTTAAGGAATTGGCTGATGATGTATTCAGAACGACTAGTATTGGAACCGGTGGGTAAGCCCCAGGCGCCAGAAAGCTGGGTCCCACCAGTGCGTTCGGTTGATAAGGGGCGAATAGGCCCGGGAAGAGTGCAACGATGATGAAAATTACGACTAAAACCGCCGAAACAGCCACGAACCACCAATCAGCGCCATACCAGCGCCGGGCGTTCAGCATGCGACGGACGAGGCCAACCTTTTGTAGCTCAACCTCCCAGGTGGTGATCTCCGGGGTGAATTCAGGGGGACGTTCTTTGAGACCACCCATATTTTAATACCTCACCCTCGGATCGACCAGGCTATAAATGACATCCACCGCCAGGCTGATCAATGCTACTAGCAAAGCAAACACGGTAATCACACTTTGCACAGCAGTGTAATCACGAGAGGAAATGCGCTCCACCAGATAGCTACCCATGCCCGGCCAGGAGAAGACGGTCTCAGTCAGGACGGCGCCCGCAAGCAGGATGGCAACCTGTAATCCAATCAGGGTAATTACCGGGATCATGGCGTTCTTTAACGCGTGACCATAGACTAATATGCGTTCACGAATGCCGCGTGCTCGTGCCGCGGCGATATAGTCAGCCTGGAGCGTTTCAATTACATTGATGCGGGTAAGACGGACGAATACGCCTGAGAGGATCAGCCCCAGGGTAATAACGGGTAAGACCAGATGCTGGAGAACAGAAAGTAACGCCGGCCAATTGCCGCTGATAAGTGCATCGATTGTATAAATGTTGCTGCGATGGATCAGGGTTGTGCCAATGATTGAATCAATCCGCCCGGATATCGGCAGTAAATTAAGCCTGACCCCAAAAAGGAGCTGCAACATCAGCCCCAACCAGAAAATGGGTAATGAATAAATGACCACGGCATAAATACGCCAACCGTAGTCGATCGTCCTTTTGCGACGCGAGGCTGCCCAGGTACCACCATAAATCCCAATGATTAAGGCAAGTAGCGAGGCAGGAGTTACCAGCTCAAGCGTGGCAGGGAAACGTTCGCTCATTTCATCAATGATCGGGCGATGACCACCAATGATGGAATTTCCAAATCTAAGGGTAAACATCTGTACCAGGAATCGGCCATATTGCACAATCAATGGGTCATTCAGCCCGAGCTGCTCGCGAATGTGCTGGATCATCTCTGGGGTACCCTTGGGACCGAGTTGAGATCTGACTGGATCGCCAGGTATTACCCGCATGATCAAGAAAACCAGGGAGCCCAGGATAAAGACCATCGGCAAAGTCATCACGATACGCGTCAGGATGTAGCGCCGTAAGCCGACTGAGCCTCTGATGAACACGTAAGCCAGCAATCCCAGGGCGGGTACCCCAATAATGAGGGCAATGAGGCCGATAGGTGTCATGGATCCAGATGAGTGAAAGGTTTGGGGAGCGGGTGGTTAACCCGCTCCCCTAATCAGTATAGTCGATATTATGGGGTTTTAGAAAGCGTTGCGTAGTTGAATTCAATGTTGGGGCCGATGTTTAGGGTCTCAGGGGTGGCATAAGCACTTGAGCCATGGATATTGGAACGGTAGGTAACGTGCTCAGCGATGAAGAACAAAGGTATGGTTACCACTAAGTCCGCATAGATCTCCTGGGCTTGTTGGTAGAGCTGAGCGCGAACGGTTTGATCCGTCTCGGTGTCAGCCTGTGCCAGCAGGTCCACCAGTTGGGAGGCCTCATCATTGATCGGCATACCATAACTGGTGCCTTCTGCCGACGGCGATACATTGGTGCCCATACCCTTGTTGTAGACCCATGGGTCCATGTAGTTGGATGTGTCGGGGTAGTCAAAGAACCAACCCAAGACACCCACAGCATAGGATGCGCCACCGGTCAGGGCAGTCACGTAAGTACTCCACTCCTGAGCCTGCAAAGTGACCTGGATTGCACCTGAGGCTTCGAGCTGTTTCTTGATCACTTCCATCCAGGCTGCCGTTGAGGCACCGTAGTGCTCTGGTGGGTACCACATTTCCAGTTTCAGAGGGTTGGCTGCGCTATACCCCGAGGCTTCCAGGTAAGTCATAGCCTCGTCGACGTTCGGGGAGGCGTACATGGTATCAAAAATCTCTGTTGCACCGAGGAAGCCGGGTGGGACCTGAGAGTATAAGGGGGATACGTTTCCACTGTAGACCGTATCAGCGATCTCATTGCGGTCGATAAGCGAAGCGATAGCCTTATCTACGTTCGGGTCATCGGTAGGTGCCATGGTGTGGTTGATGACCAGATAGCGGATTGAGCCACCGGCCACGGTCCCGACGGTCAAATCAGATATCTCCTTCAACGGAGTGAGCTGCTCAGGCGAAAGGAAACGCCAGGCAACGTCGATCTCGCCGTTTTGGACGGCCAGGGCCATGGTTTGCGGATCGGCGTAGTCGCGCACAATGATTTGATCGACCTGCGGCTTTAGATCACCCGTGTAATAGGGGTTCGGCTCAAGCACGATCTGCTCATTTTTGGTGTACTGTGAGATGAACCAGGGACCAACGCCGTAAATTGGTACGTTTGGTTCGAGCACACACTCAGTGGCGGGGAAGGACTTGGGATCAGAGGCGGTATATGGGGCAGTCGCTAAAAGCTGAACGAAGTACGCCACTGGTTGCTTCAAGGTGAAGACAATCGTCTTAGCATCTGGTGCTTCAATGCTGGCCACATAAGGTATAGCCAAAGTGTCAGCCACATCATTCGGGCAGGTGGGTCCGATGGTCAGCAAGCGGTTGAGTTGTGCTGCATACATCGTTGCGTCGAGGGCAGTCCCGTCACCAAATTTGATCCCATCCTTAAGGGTGAAAGTGTAAGTCAGACCATCCGAGGAGATGGTACCCATATCGGTAGCCAGGCCTGGCTGAAGTTCAGTGGTGCCAGGTTTCCACGTGACTAAGCCTTCACTGATATTTTTGATCAGTTCCCAGTCACGCGTGGAATACGCATCCCCAGGATCAAGACTGGAGATCTTGTCAGTTGTCCCGATGATGATGGTAGTCTTCTCTGGGGCTGTAGTAGGTGCAGTTGTAGGTGCCACGGCTTGGGTTGGTGCGGCGGTTGGCGTTGCTGTTGTCGCACAGGCGGTTAAAATCATGCTGGCCATGATTAATAGAGCGAAAATTTTGTACCAGCGATTGTGTTTCATAAATCCTCCTTGTATATTCATTCGATAGTTTTGCACATAGAAACTCGATAAATCTTAAGTTTTGTATCGATTGGTAATTTCTGGATGTACACCTCCTCTCCATTTAATATCCTAAGACTCTATATTGAAAACTGTCTAACAATTATACGCTATTTGTGATTATCGTTATTAATAATTTTACAAATACAATATAAACTGCCTTTTTATCATACTATAATGTCATACACGTGGTTCAAATTCGTCGATCCTGGCTTGAATTGTCTTTTCTCTCGGTTTTTATTTCTTTGGTGCCTTTTTGTACGTGCTAAACATGCTTATACACTTTAAGAGGCATCATATACTTAAATCAATAAAAGGCCATCTCTGGGATGACCTTTGCTTGTGATTTTTATAAAAGGTCTTGTTTTTACTTCTGCGCGCTGGTATGTAAACGGATTGATTTTTGAGTTAAGTTGATACGGTGACGCAGGCCGATCAGCGCGATCTTGATTTTATTAATCCGTAGAATTAGCAAAATCAGCACAAGGGCACCATAAATCAACGGTTGGGCCAGGTTACCCTGTAAGTGGAAGATATTGCCCTTCACCGTCAATAAAAAGTGCACCACGACCAGCGGCGAGATGATGTACACCTACTGGACATCAACCCATTCAAGCAGCTGCCGCAAATTCGTGTGCCTGTTTTTTCACATCCTTTTGCGAATGCCTTTGTATATGGCTTGCTTTACGGACCGATTGCCCTGCCCTGTTCCGGACCCTTGGTGGTGGGAATATTTGCTTTTTCCTTGACCGCCGGAGAAGTCTTGAGCAAACTCTCCATCTTCTTCTGGTTTGGGATAGGGTTTGGGTTTCCCTTGATGTTACTCTCGTTACTCTCAGGCACGCTCCAGCGCCAGATTACGCGTTTCTTTGCCATCCATGCGCGCACAGTCAACCTCATCGGGGGTCTGTTGCTGGTGGGGATTGGATGCTATGATTTATGGACAAATCTGGGTTTAATCCCGGATTATTTGGGATAGACCATGGATATGAGTTCATAGAATGGGAATTACACGCATTAAGCATTTTTGTTACGCTAGATGGGCTAAAACAAGGTACGGTCAAAAATTATTGTTTGGCGCGATAATCATGGATATGCTATATTTCACCTGGAGGCAAATCCGACATGATCATTCCCCTCAGCGTGCCCGGAATTGAAGTGCAATCGCTGCATTCGGCCATCCTCAATCGAGAGCTGCAACTATACATCAAGCTGCCATGGAGTTATGAACGATCGAGCAATGTCTATCCCGTTCTATACTGCACAGATGCAAATCGCTCGTTCTTCACTTACTCCACCACCTCGCTAATCTTTGAGACGCCCGGACCGGACACACCCGAAATCCTCATCGTGGGCATTGGCTATCGCCTGGATGCTGACCGGATCAGAGGACTGGTTCAGTGGGCAAGCTGGCGAACGCGGGATCTAACCCCCGTGAGTAGATCCGAGATCGACCAGTGGTGGGTAGAACGTCTCTCACCTCTGTTGGAAGGCGCACCAATTGAAGTACACTCTGGTGGCGCACAGGACTTCCTCGATGCAATCACCAATGAGATCATCCCCTTTATCGAGGCGAATTATCGCTTCTCCACCATTGATCGCGGTCTGGCAGGGTATTCCGATGGCGGGCTATTTACCCTGTATGTGCTCTTTCATGCCCCTGAACTTTTCCAGCGCTACTTTGCTGGCAGCCCGACCATGTGGCGACAATTATTCACGGATGAGGAAGCTTATGCTGCCACCCATAAAGATCTACCCGCGAAATTATTCCTCACTGCCGGAGAGCATGAAGCCGATTTATTGGAAGAGTTTAATTTGTTTTTAGAAACGCTTAAATCACGGAATTATCCAGGGCTGGACTTGCAAACCCAAATATTTTCAGACGAGGGGCATGCCTCGGCTTATGCAGCTGCTGTCAGTCGGGCATTGTGCGTGCTTTACCATCCAGGCTGGAGCAAGGCTTGATGGTGTTTGAGCATTGTTCAGATTGGCAGGGGGATGACGAAGCTAGGCAATAACCTTTGACATTCTGCATTAGCGCGACTAAAATGATGACATATCTCAGGAGGCAAGATGAGTGCCTGGCCAGGCAAGTTTGTCATTGGATTGACAGGAAATATTGCTACAGGCAAAAGCGTGGTTCGGAAAATGTTGGAGCACCTGGGTGCATACGGTATTGATGCCGATGCCCTGGGTCATCGCGCGATTGCCAAGGACGCCCCCGGCTATAAGGCCGTGGTAGACACCTTTGGGAAGTGGATTCTGGCTGAGGATGGGCAGATTGACCGGGCTAAACTGGCGCGTGTGGTATTTGCAGACCCCGACGCACTTACCCAGCTCGAAGCTATCGTTCATCCGCTGGTACGCCAGGCGGTAGATATCCTCATTCGGCGTTCTTCGCAAAAAGTGATTGTGGTTGAAGCGATTAAACTCTTGGAAGGACCACTTCGCCAAGCCTGTGATACCATCTGGGTGACCTATGCCAAAAAAGAGGTGCAGATATCTCGCCTGACTCAAAAACGGGGGATGAGCACGGCCGTGGCACATCAGCGGGTTAATGCCCAGCCGCCCCAGGTTGAAAAAGTGAAGGCGGCTAATACCGTTATTCACAACGAAGGTCCATTTGAGGATACCTGGCAACAGGTCACTAAAGCCTGGCAAAATCTCTTCCCGACTTATGAGAGTGGCGTTTTCCAGCCTGCAGCCGCACCAGCAGGAGTGATGCTGGTGGAAAAAGCCAGGCCCCGCCATGCAAGTGAGATTGCTTCTCTAATTAGCCAGCTCAGTGATGGCAAGAGACAGCCCACCAGTGAAGATATCATGGCGGCTTTTGGCGAGAAAGCATTTTTATTCCTCAAACTGGATGGTAAGCCGGTTGGTGTTGTCGGATGGCAAGTGGAAAATCTGGTGGAGCGCACCGATGATGTCTTCATCGAGTCGAACCAGCCCTTATCAACTGCCATGCAGGCCTTGCTGAATGAAATTGAAACGACCTCCCGCGATTTGCAGTGCGAAGTCGCTTTGTTGTTCTTACCCCCTGAATTATCCAGCAAGGAGGATGTATGGAGTTCATTGGGGTATGAATCGTCTACCATTGAATCCCTGGGGGTGCGCGCCTGGCAGGAAGCCGCTCAAGAAACCATGGGAGAAGGGGAATCCATGTTTTATAAGCAGTTGCGGAAAGATCGGGTGCTACGTCCGGTATAATTCACCTTGATTACTGCGAGATGAAAGCTCGCAAGTGGAGTTCGTAGAAAGAGAACAAGCCAAAAGCATATTTATTAAGAGCTATTGTGGAAAATTTGATTCGTTACTTGATTGAGAACCTTGGATTTATATTCGAACGGCTTAATTGGCTGAGCGTCATTGACCTGACGATAGTCGCGTTGATATTTTTTGGCTTGCTGATCTTATTACGTGACACCCAGGCAGTGGTGTTAATTCGAGGTATCCTTCTCCTGGTGGTATTGGGTAGCATATTAAACAGCACGGCTCTACTGCCAGCCTTCTCCTGGTTGGTCCGAACAACTTTACCGGCTCTGGTCCTGGCCATACCGGTTATATTCGCACCTGAGATACGACGTGGACTGGAACGCCTGGGTCGGGCGGGTTATATTTTTGGTAATGGCAAAACCTCACCCGGCATGCAAAAATCCATCTCAGCAGTGGTGAATGCCTCCCTACGTCTCTCCGATCGTCGGCATGGGGCGTTGATTGTGCTTCAACGCCTGGATAATTTGGAAGAGTATATCCAAACTGGAGTGATGGTCGACGCTCAAGTCACACCTGAATTGATCCTGCAAGTCTTTTACCCCAATACACCCTTGCACGACGGCGCAGCGATCCTGGAGGGGTCGCGCCTGGTGGCTGCAGCCTGCGTCATGCCACTTTCAGCCAGTGGTGTCTTAGCACACACACCAGACCGACAATTAGGACTGCGTCATCGCGCTGCTCTGGGTATTTCTGAGGTGAGTGATGCGGTCGTGGTTGTCGTATCTGAAGAAAGCGGGACAATTTCAGTGGTCCATAACGGCAGGATAATACGCCGCCTGGATGCGGATCGATTGGAGAACATCTTGAGAGCGTTCTTCAATCCTGAGGCAAAGCGCCAGGGATTGGCTGATATACTCAAAGGAATTTACCCAAAAAGGAATAAACCCGGAGGAGAGGTTCATTAAGTGAGAATCCTGCGTTGGTTGGCGAAGAACTTTGGTACCTTATTGACCGCCTTAATTCTGGCAGTCATCGTTTGGGTATCCGCTGTCATCGCCTCTGATCCAAATGAAGAGCATATCCTGGACCGTCCAGTTCAAATTGAGATTGTCGGTCAGGATCCCAACTTACAGATCATGGGAGATGTAACCCGTGATGTCTCGCTTGTCCTCAGGGCTCCTTCTTCGGTATGGACTGCATTGAATAATGACCCACAATCAGTCCGTGCCTGGGTGGATTTATCCAATCTTGGGCCTGGCGTGCATGATGTACCAGTTCAGATACAGATCACCCCACACCTTGTCCGCCTGATCAGCCAGGATCCACAACAGCTTACCATCACGCTTGATTCGATTATTACCCAGGTTATTCCCGTGAACCTGATCATCAAGGGTGAGCCACCTGTTGGTTACGAGGCTCAACCCCCCCAGCTGGATCCTTCTGAGGTGACCGTGACGGGGCCGTTATCCGTGGTTTCTACGGTTAAAGAAGTGCGCGTTACCCTGGATATAACCAATGCCACTCAAGCCATTAACCGGGATATCACGCCATTGATCCTCGACAGTGAAGGTCGGGTGGTGATCGGAATCTCCCTTACCCCCGATAAGGTCACCATTTCTCAACCGATCACTCTCCAGGGTGGTTATCGCTATGTGATTGTTCGGGCAGTATCTACGGGACAGGTGGCTAATGGCTACCGGCTGACCAATATTTTTGTCACGCCTGTTGGGGTGGTTGTATTTTCATCTAACCCCCAGCTGGTTAATAATCTACCAGGTTATGTGGAAACCCACCCCATCGATTTGATTGGTAAAGAGGACGATTTTGAAACCCTGATAAACTTAAACCTTCCAGATGGGATTTCCGTGGTGGGGGATTCTAAAGTGTTGGTGCAAGTCAGCATTGCTGCCATTGAGTCTAGCCTGGCGATTTCTTTGCCGGTTGATATCATCGGGTTAGCACCCGGCCTGGAGGCCAGCCCAAGCCCAGCCACTGTGGATGTCATTCTCTCAGGACCTATTCCCGTGTTGAATACATTGGGGCCAACCGATGTAAGGGTGGTGATCGATTTAACCGGTTATGATGTGGGTACGTATCAATTTATTCCCGATGTGAATATCTTGCCAGACCGGGTTCAAAAGGTTTCGATGTTGCCATCAACTGTGGAGGTCATCATCATCACCGCGCCTACACCCACCCAAACTGTCACCCCGAACGGTACCATAACGCCGGTTATCACCCCCTCCCCTACGGCTACTCCATAGAGATATGCCATGACGAAACCTGTCGTTGCCCTGGTCGGGCGACCCAATGTTGGGAAAAGTACGTTATTTAACCGCCTGGCAGGTGAGCGCCTGGCAGTGGTGGATGAGATCCCTGGCACAACCCGCGATCGCCTGGTGATGGAAGCGGAATGGGCTGGGCGGGTATTCGATATCGTCGACACAGGTGGGATTGACCCTACCCAGACCGGCCCCGGGCGCAGTCAAAAACCACTCTCCATCGGCTCTGCCGATTTTATCGACCAGATTCGCCTCCAGGCAGAGATTGCCATCCGTGATTCAGATGCTGTCCTGTTCATCACCGAAGCGGAGAGTGGTGTGACCCCTGCAGATTATGAAGTGGCACAGATCCTGCGGAAACATCAGCGTACGGTTGATGGGCAATTGAAGCCGCCGGTGCTTTTGGTGGTCAATAAATGTGAAAATGACGCCCGCCGCATGGCTGCGATGGAGTTTTATGAGCTGGGCTTAGGCGAGCCATATCCGATTTCTGCCTTGCATGGCACCGGCACTGGAGATATGTTGGATGCTTTGGTTGCCACGTTTGAAAAGGAAGGCCAGGAAGCCGAAGATGATTCGGTCAAGATTGCCATTGTTGGTAAACCCAATGTTGGTAAATCCAGCCTGCTCAACCAGATCCTGGGAGAGGAACGCGCCATTGTCAGCCCCATCGCCGGGACCACGCGCGATGCAATTGATACCAAACTAACCTATGGTGATGTGCCTGTCGTGTTGATTGATACGGCGGGCATTCGCCGGCGTGGGCATATCACTCCCGGGGTGGAACAATACAGCGTATTACGCGCCCTACAGGCCATTGAACGATCCGACGTGGCCTTGCTGATCTTGGATGCAACGGCCGGGCTGACTGCCCAGGATGCTCATATTGCTGGGTTCATCCTGGACGCCTGGAAGAGTGCGGTGGTGCTGGTGAATAAGTGGGATGCGGTGGAGAAAGATACCCATACCATGGCTGCCTACACTGATCGTGTCCGCCAGGAATTGAACTTTATGGACTATGTGCCCATCTTGTTCATCTCGGCCAAGACCGGTCAACGTGTAGACCAGGTGCTGCCACTGGCCCTGAGGGTTCAGGAAGAGCGGCTCACTCGCCTGCCAACCTCAAGAATCAACCGAATTTTACGGGAGGCCCAAGACCGTCATGCTGCACCCTCCCATGCTGGGATGGAATTTAAAATTTATTATGGCACCCAGGTGCGAAACGACCCTCCTGTTTTCCTGCTCCATGTCAATGACCCTAAATTAGCCCACTTTACTTACCTGCGCTATCTGGAAAATTGCATTCGCCAGGAGCATCCATTTTTGGGCACACCAATCCGAATCGTGTTGCGACCACGGAGAAAATAACCATCCAGCTGTTGTAAACCGACGTGTATGTTAGGATTCATTAATCCACGCTCCCTTGCCCTGAGGGGGGAGCGGTTTTATAATGCCATGAATGCGGAGGAAATTTGGATACTTATCAATCAGATATCAATACAGATAATGCCCAACCGAAAAAACGTCGGTCCGGGTTTTTACGCTTTGTGATGGATGTTCTTGAGACGCTCGTACTTTCAGTCGTATTGTTTGTCGGCATCAATATGATTTCCGCCCGCATCCGGGTAGATGGAGCCAGCATGGAACCCACCCTGGTTTCGGGCGAATACGTGATCGTCAGTAAAATAAGCTATCGTTTAGGCAGCCCACAACATGGGGATATCATAGTCTTCCACTTCCCGCGCGACCCTGAGGAAGAGTATATCAAACGGGTCATCGGGTTGCCGGGGGATGAAGTCGAAGTAAGGCATGGCTCGGTATATGTCAACGGGCAACTTTTGGATGAAACTTATCTGAAGGTGACCACGAATTACAATGGCACCTGGACAGTATCAGCAGACCAGCTGTTTGTATTGGGAGATAATCGCAATAATTCATCCGATTCGCACGATTGGGGCACAGTCCCCATGGATTACGTGGTTGGCAAGGCGATTTTGGTATATTGGCCACCACCGTCCTGGGGTCTGGTGGATCACGTGCCGCTGGCTGCTGCAGCCCACTAATGGTGAACGTTGAGATGGATTTACCAGAAATCATTGCCTTAGCAAAAGAATACGAGCATCAACTGCCTCCTGTACCTGCCCCGCTGGGCATCCCAAAGGGTAGAGAGATCGCAGGATGGATTGACCACACCTTGCTGAAGCCCGAAGCTACCGCTGCTCAGATACGAGTCCTGTGTCAGGAAGCCATGCAGTATCACTTTGCTTCCGTCTGCATCAATCCGGTGTATGTTCCCCTGGCTTGCGGACTTTTACGAGACACAAAAGAGAATGTTTGCGCCGTGGTAGGCTTTCCACTGGGAGCGGTCTTACCCGAGTTCAAGGTGTATGAGACACTGGCGTGTGTTAATTCCGGCGCATCAGAGATCGATATGGTGATCAACATCGGAGCCCTCAAGTCGGAAGCCTATGGTTTGATCATGAACGAGATTCAGGCCGTCACGGGCACTGCCCATAACCAGGGAGCATTGGTTAAGGTCATCCTGGAGACGTGCCTGCTCACTCGTCTGGAAAAAATCATCGCCTGTCTGATCAGCCAGGCTGCTGGGGCTGATTTCGTCAAGACCTCCACTGGATTTGGCACTGGAGGTGCAACGATCGCAGATGTAGAATTAATGCGCCGTGTGGTCGGTGCAGAAATGGGTGTTAAGGCTGCTGGCGGTATCCGTACCTATGCGGATGCTATGGCAATGATTACAGCTGGTGCGAACCGTCTGGGAGCCAGTGCTGGTGTGAAAATCGTGCAAGAAGCTGAGGCAGTTCAAAATGACTGATGAGCCAAAAGCACCTGAACAGAAACCGCAGGCTGAACAGCCATCGGAATATAGCCCTATTTGTCCCGAGTGCCACACCGGCGTTTATCATCTGGAATATCTGACTTATTTCACCTGGTTGAATGATGAATTGATCACTGTGCCGAACTTTCCATCCTGGGTTTGTGATGTATGTGGTAAGCGAGAATATGATGTCCATGCCGTCAGTTGGCTGAATATGGTGCTTAGCCCCATTACCGGTCGTAAACCAAAACCGCATCACAGGCACCAGTCTGGTAACCTGAACCGGCCTCAACCTCATAGCTAAATAGTACACAGGAGGATCGTAATGGTCTCGCCGATTGCCAACCGCCTCATCCCCGCCGAAATATTAACCAGCAGCCATTACATTTTCGGTCAAATTAAAGTCATCCAAAGTGGGTTAGTGGGGATGTTATCCGATACGACGAACTCGTTTATAGAGGTCAACGAAGCGAGTATTGCTCCCATTTTCAAGCCATCCAGCGTAATGAATTATGCTGCCCAACTGTACATGGTACGTGCGGAGATTGCCGCGGTTTGCCTGGGCAAGCGTGAATATATGGGACTGCAAGGGGTCATGAGGGGCGGCTTTCAACGGCTGATCCCTTACCCGGTTCAAATTTCCACGCGCACTTACGACCTTACCGGTACCCTGGAATGGTCTGGGCGCTTCGAATTCTCCGCCCTGATCAGCGAAGGCACCAGTCATTTCATTGTGATTTATGATGGTGTTATCACAGCCCCCCTGTACCCAGAATTGAAAATCGAAACCCCGGTGATATTGTTGAACCGCAGTTTCCTCGAGTCATTGGTTGTCACCAAGAAGGTCCCCAATATTCCACCACTTGGGACATAAAATTGCAAAAAAACACCGTGAAAGTGGCTCCTTTTGCGGTGTTTTAAATTCTGATCAATGCCACTAGTCAGGCCGGGTAGAAATATGGGCGCGCCAGCAGCAAGGCTGCCAGGCTTTTTCCATCCTGAAGCTCACCATTTAGTGCCATTTCATATGCCCGGTCAACCGGGATGGGTTGCAAGGTGATGAATTCATCCTGGTCGCCCGGTAGTGGGGCCTGGCGCAGGTCAGTGGCTAAAAAAACCAGCATATATTCAGTGGAATAACCGGGGGCAAGAAAGAATTGACCCAATTTCTGCAATTTTCCGGCCGCAAAGCCCGTTTCTTCCCTGATTTCCCTGTTTGCACAGGCTTCCGGAAGTTCTCCCTCATTAAGGGTGCCTGCCGGCAGCTCAAGCAGCTCTTTGCCCGTAGCATGCCGGTATTGGCGTACGAACAAGATGCGTCCATCTACATCCACTGGTAGCAGGGTGACTGCGCCGACGTGCTCAATGATATCCAGATGTATCGTGCGTTGATCGGGCGTCTTTAATTCATCGCGGCGCAGGTTAAAAGCATGCCCACGATAAATGATTTCTTGAGCTATGGTTGAAAAGGGCATAAACCTCCTTAAAATTTACGAAGGTTTAAACGCGGAGGCCAGTTTAAACCTTCGTAAGCGCATAAGCCATCCTTACGGTATGATCAAAACCTCTCCAATGGGTAAATCCGTGCTGGTCAGGTGATTCTGGAGAGCGATCAAATCGGGTGATACGTCGCCATAATAGCAGGCAATGGTGTTAAGCGTATCCCCTGCTTGGATTTTATAATAGTCAGGGTGGGCATGCAAAGCACGGTCACCTTCAAATGGGTCGCCTGTCTGGGGAATTTGTAAGACCTGCCCGGCATAGAAGAAGGAGTTGAGTGTCAACCCGTTGAGGTCAAGTAATTCAGCCAGGCTCACGTTGAACCGGCGGGCGATGCAGAATGGAAATTCTCCTGCTTCAAGCGTGTAGGACGCTGGTGGGCCACCTGGGGTAGCAGTGACGTAAACGATCTCAGTAGCAGTGGGCTCAGGGGCTCCGGGTACACCGGTTGCCGCAGGATTCGTGCTGGCAGGAGAAGTTTCACCTGGAACGGAGGTGTTTATCACCACTGGTGGTTTTGCCTGGGCAGTCTGTGTGGCAAAAACAGAGACATCAATCCCTCCCGATGTTTCTCCCGGGACGGGAAATCCATCACCTGATTCAGATTGAGGGCCTTTGGAGGCAGGTAGCTTACAGGAAGTCAGCCCAAGCGTAAAGGATCCTATCAAGAAAAGCATAAGTAAAATCCGGAAAATGCGTTTGAGGTTCATAATTATTCTGTCTCCTTCATACAGTCCGTAAATCTGCCCGGAAGACTGTAAACATGTTCATTGAGAGAGATGACACATGTTAAGATGATACTAGCATAATCCGAATAGTGCGTCAAGCAAATCATCCACGTTGTTTTTTTACCGGCATCATCTCAAAGCAAAAGTCGCAGATTTCTGCTCCTTCCATGATCGTCTGGGTTCTGGTGAGGCGGATGTTCGGGTTGTATCCTTCAATGTAGGCAAAATCTCGTTCACAGGAAAGTATTTTACCCAGCTCAGGGAAACCTAAATGGTGGTACATCTCCGCATACCGACAGCGATAAACATTGAAGGCAAATCGCTTGTGTGTCAGCTCCAGAACTTCAGATTGCATGGCATTATCTTTTTTCCAGGTATCCTGGATGGTGGCGAAGTGCTCCAGGTCATTCTTTTTCACACTGTTGGCAAGCTGAACGCCCTGCTGTCGGGCAATATCCCGGATCACTTTACGCGTGATTTCCCACACCAGCTGGCGGTCAGCCTCCTCACCCAAGGCATCCAGCAAGGGAGCTAGAATCCGCGCCTCGATCTCTCGCCGGTTAAGTAGCCCCACGGCGTTCATGTAATCAGCAGCTGGGGAGGGATTATGTTCCATATCGCCTACTTCGTTGCAAGTTATATGCCAGTATGCTTCGGCGAAATTTTCGACCTGTATGGTCGACGGTCATATCAATGCTCTGCATCTTCTTCAACAGGTTGTCCAGCCGCGAAACCTACTCCATCGATAAAACCTCGTGCTCTTTCCGCCAGTGGATAAGCTGCGTTCAGCTCTTTCCAAAAGGCAGCGGAATGGTTGGGATGCCTGCGATGCATCAATTCGTGGGCGATGATATAATCCACCACCCACTCGGGCCAGACCTTGATTCTGTCGCTGATACGGATTTCCCCGTCCGTAGGGCCTCCCCGCGTACAGCTTCCCAGGCGAGATCGCATATTGCTCACCCACCGGATAGCATTCCACCGGATGGTCCCTTTAAAAAACTTTTGGTTGATCAACTCAGCCCTTTTTTGAAGGACTTCATCATTACGCTGGGCATGGAAGGCAGTGACCTTGTCCAATTGGCTGGTAATTTGCTCCAGCAAAGGCCCGATCCTGCGCCTCGGTAAACGGTAAGGGACGCGTAGCAGCAATGAGCCATCGGGCATCCGTTCCCAGCGCGAAGTTTTAGTCAGGCGTTTATCTCGCTTGAGATTGACTCGAATCTGATTTCCAGCCTTATCCCGGATCTCGTAATGCTGTTCAGTCATGCATCCTCTAAGCAGCCGAGAATCCCGGCAGTTCAATGAGCTGCTCCCCCACCGTCACCAGGTGGTATGGCATCCAGGCAACACCGAAATAATCCAGCAGGATGTCTTTTTTCTGTGCTGCGATGGGGATATCGACGATCTGATTGGCGACCTCGCTCCATTTCTCGGTCACTGCCTGCAGGGCAGCTTCTTTTTCTTTTTCGAGGGTAGCAATCTGTTCCTGGTAATTTTTTATCGCATCCACCGATTCCTCCACGTCGCTCTTGGCTTTTGAGGTCATTCGCCGTTTGGTAAGCGAGGTGGTCAGGCTGCGTTTACGACCTAATCCGAACAGGCTGGCTACATTAGCAAGACCGGTGCCGGCTTCTTCCATTTTACGATTAGATAGCTCATCCTGGTCTTGTTTTAATTCGAGTTGCTCCCGTTCCAGCTTGTCTTTCAATGCACGTAGTTTGCTATCATAGGTTGCAGAAGCTTTCTTAAGTTCCGTTTCACTTGCCTGGCGTGCAACCTCGCTGCATTGTGTGCGGAACTCACCTTCCGATGTATCAGGCCCGGCATACAGCTTGAGGGTCTCATTCCCACGCACCGTCACCTGGGTTGTGTGGTAAACCCAATCGATGAAATCCTTCTGCAGGGCATTCATCACCTTTGCATCATTTAATGGTGCTTCCGGTGCTGCAAACCGAGCCCGGGGGTCGGCAGACTGGTCAAGCCTGGCAGGATCGATCTTGTCCGTCAGGTAATTATCCCATCTTACGATGCCTCGCCGGTCGGGGTTTGCCACCAGAGCGGTTTTATAACTGTCAATATCGAGCTTGTATTTCAGGTTATACAAGCGCGCGCTCACCTGTGAAAGGATGACCGGTCGATAGATCAGTCCCTGGCTGAAGGCCTCCGTGGGGTATTCTCTCCCGGCCGCCTTGAACGCCTGGGTAAAGGTCAGGTTATTGGGCAGGAAATACTCCGCGATTCCCACCGGGATGGTGGGCCGGGTGGACGAGAAGGCGGCCACTGGCACGCCCGTTGTGCTCGTGGTTGGCGCGGGTGGTGGGAAACCCTCGGGTTGCACGGGTAAGGCAGCCTGGCTGCCAGCTGCAACCGGTTGTGCACTAACCGGACCTTGCATAGAAAGCTGTGGCGTGGCACCCGCCAGATTGTTCAAGGCTGGGATTTGCGAGCGGGTCAGTGGGCCAGTCAGGTAGTTCATTGCCCAACGCGTCTGGAATAGGGCAGGTGCTTTGGCATTCACATTATGCAACAAGAAAACCCGCTTTCCCAGCGTGGAGATCAGGCGGTCATATTCAGAGCGGTCCAGGCTGCCTGCCATGGCACTATCCAGCCCATCCAGCAAGCGTTGTTTATCCTGGTCGGTCTGCAGCTTGCCCACCATCCAGGTCCCGGCGTTGGAAAGTGCCTTGTAGTCTAAATCCACCGGGTTCTGGGTCACCAGCACCTGTCCTACCCCGAATGCCCGTGCTTGCTTCAACATGCGTAACATGGGTTGCTTGGAGGGTGGGTTAGCCACCGGTGGCAGGTATCCGAAGATTTCATCGAAATACACCAGGGCGCGCAGGCTGGTCGTGCCGGTCTGCGAGCGCATCCAGGTTTCCACGGCTGAATAAAGCAGGGTAATGAAGAACATGCGCTCAGAATCGCTCAGGTGAGCAACGTAGAACACACTGTGGCGAGGTTTGCCATCTGGTGTGTACAGTAAAGATGGGATATCCAGGGGTTGCCCTTCGATCCATACCTGGAAAGCCGGTGCTGCCAGGATGTTATTCAGCAACATGGCTAGCGCAAAGCGGTCTTTCTCGGGGAAGAAGGTGTTGACGTCAAACACACCCAGTTTGGGGAAAGGTGGGCTCTGGGTTTGTAGGATCAGTTCTCCCAGGTCGAGGTCCTTGCCCTGGCTCCAGGCATTCTCGAAAATATTGGCGAGCAGGATGTGCTCACGTGAGCGTACCGGGTCAATATCCTGCAAGCCCACCAATCCCAGTAAAGCGGTCACCGTGCCTGAGATCCTTTCTCGCAGGGTCTCCTTATTGGCCTCCCAGGCGATCCCAGGTGCATTAAATGAGGCCAGGATGTTGATCGGGATGCCGGCATCCGAGCCGGGTGTGAAAATCGCAAATTGAGCTGAATTGGTGAGCTCCAGCAATCTGGCTTGGTCGATACCCCAATCCGTAAGCCCTTGTTTCCATAGCTGGGCAGCCTCTGCTGCAGCCTGCTCCAGGCTCTTGCCTGCCCGGCGTGCCTGGTCGGGGTTCACCCAGGGTTGGAAGTCCTGTGGTAGCAGGTTGGGGAAGTGCAGCAGAGTGTTGGTAATATCTCCCTTGGGGTCGATCATCAGGGCGGGGATATGGTTCAGTGCGGCTTCCTCTAACAGGTCGATGCATAAACCGGTCTTACCCGACCCGGTCATGCCCACCACCACGGCATGTGTGGTCAAATCGGCCGGCTCGTAGAGTAAAACTTGCTCGGTGGTCTTGGTTTGCTGAGGGTCAAATATGCGTCCCAGGTAATATTTACCGTTTGTCTCTATCATCTATCACCTCTGTCCGTTTTCATAGACTTGTTGAAATTCTACCAGGTACTGTGCAGCGATATCCTGGTTGTGAATTATAAGGGTATTTTCATCGTTATTATGTTCAGCATTATTGCTGAAGTTATATGAGCCGGTGATCACCACCTGCTGGTCGATGATGATAACCTTATGGTGCATCAGGCGTGGGTTGGCATCCAGGCGCACATCCACACCGGCATTCAGCAAGTTGTCAAACTCTGTGCCTGTATTGAACAGGTACTGGTCTTCGTCAAAAACGCCTGCCACAGTGACCCCCGCTTGGGATTGCTCGATCAAAGCCTGGGACAGCTCATCGGAGGTAAATGAATACGCCAGGAAATAAATGCTCTCCCGGGCTGAATTAACCGCCGTGAGGATATGCTCCAGGGTGCCATCTTCGGGGGAGAAATAAACTTCGATCAGGCTGCTATCCAGGGTAAAACTGGGATTGGGGGTGCCAGCGGCTTTGCTGGGACCAAAGTGGTCATCGACGAACATCTGCTCGAATTCGTGGGTGTAATCTTCAGCCAGTTTAGATGACCTCACCCGGATCAGGTTGTTATTGTCCAGGTAGCCACCACCGGTGGTGAAGTTCATCGAGCCCGTCCATACCTCCAAACGGTCGATGATCACGAATTTATCATGCATTAACCCTCCACGCCGGTCTCCCAGCACCTGGATGCCGGCCTCTTTAAGCTCCTGGATCTCTGGTTCATCCATATTATCACTTTCGGTGACCAAGCGCACCAGCACCCCCCGGCGATGAGCGCTGATCAGCGCATCACGCAGCGACCACAGGTTGAGGTCATAGATCGCCACATCCACGCTGATGCGTGCCTGGTCGATAGCAGATGCCAATGCCTCATCGATACCACCCCGGTAGGCAGTTGCAGCTGGGTCGCCAGGATTGGTGAAATACACCGCGTACCAATCCGTCTGGGGAGTCGGGGATGTAATTACCACCTGTGTGCCTGTACCAGGACCGCACGCACAGGTAATGAGGATCAATACCAGGAGGGGAATCGATGTTTTCAACAAGGCAGGATCGATTGGTGAGTTTTGTAATCCTTATCGATAAAAATATTATAGCTTAAAAAGTCAGACCCCCATCTCAACTGTTTTTAAAGAAAAAGGCTTTAACATGACCCGCATTGGTCGGTCTATCTTCACAACCCGCTACCATCAAACCAGGACTGTATGAATAGCGAAAACCGGTCTGATTTATCAGGCCGGCTCGTTTAATTAATCAGTTGAAGCCGGAGAGGGGTTTTTCACTGGCACTGCCACCGTAGCTTGCAGGAAGCCAATATACATCAGGATGGCGCCCAGGAACTCGCTTAAATACAGGAAATCTGGCAAGCCCATGCGTATAAATGATCCTCCAATCGCTGGCAGGATGGCCCCTGCGGCAATCAATATATTGCCTACCATGCGGTTGAAGAGGACATGCTTGCGCCAGAAGATATAAGCGGAGTAAATCGCACCACCTACCAGCGTGAATGTGCCGTACGTGTTGAGCAGGATGGTCAGGAATACCATAACCCCGGAACGGGTCAATATATCCTTATACTGGGCTGAAAGCGGTTCGGCGGTGTTAAATGTAGCTGCCGCCGATGTGATGGGTGCCAGGAAAACCAGCACCAAAGCCAGCAAACTGACCACTATAAGGATGATGTTCAGAGTCGGGGCTATACCTCGCCTGCGTACCAGCAGGTTGATTGTTCCCTGACCCAACCAGGCTGCCGTTAACATGGCACCACTCAGGTACCATAGCCTGAGAGCAATGGCATTAAACGTGAATAGACTGATGACTTCAGTCAATGTGCCAATCGCATACAGCACCAAGCCGATGCTCCATAATAATAGGTGTGCTCCATGCCTGACCCTAAAGCGATTGAACACGGCAATGGCAAAAGCGAAGCTGATGACGGTTGAGAAAATTGGCAGATAATGCATTTTTTACTCCATAAACGGGATTAGGACCCCAGCGAATGCTGGATTAATGGTTGCTATGCTGGAACGCTTCATAAGTATCCAGAAGCGTGAGCATGATTAAATCGGAAAACGAGTTCATTTTGCGGAACAGGTCTGCCCAAACCTGGGGTGAGCGTACATCTGCACTCTCGTAAGCTGATAGGATGGCATCCATGACTTTGGTGCGGAAGAATTGGAAGGCGTGAGCGGCTTCTACGCTGGTCAACCCCACTCGCTGGCCGCGCGAGGCATATTCGTATCCGAGAGACCTCGCTTCAGCCTCCAGACCACTTTCATTCGTGACCAGATACCCGATTAGACCCTGCACCAGAGAGCGCCCGCTCAGACGGTATTGCTCCCGTGCCTCTTCATCCATCTTGCGGTACCATTTTTCTGCTTCCAGGTTGCTCTCGCTGATCTGCACGCGTGTGTCTCGCAGCACGTTGGCATAGACCGAGTTGGCTTCGGGAATGCCACCCTCCCAATGAGTGTGCATCCGCAGTTCGATGTCCTTTTGCTTGAAGCGCCGGTGACCTCCTTGTGTGCGCTGGGAAGGCAGGTATCCATGGTCCGCCCAGGCACGCACGGTACTGGGGTGGACCCCCAATTGTTTTGCCGCCTCACTCAAACTTAGCCATTCATCCATCATGTCACCAGAAATATGAGCTTTTGATACGGTTCGCTTACTGTATCAGGGAATGATGTATCTTACAATGTAGGTTTCCTTAGAATTTGTTTAATATATACTTAGGAAGCAAAAGCAACTGGCTGCGGGTTGATTCCCGCAGCCAGGATTGAATAGGAAGAAGGAGTGGAATGCGCGATTAAGGGGTCAGATCCCAATACGACATGTGCACCACGCGGTAGGTGTAATTGGCGGTCAGTTCGGGGCTGACGAAGAGCCCATATCGGCCGAAATCATATTTGCTGTCAAATATCTCGGCGATCTGGTGCCCGTTGGCATAAATCGTCAGGGTATTGCCAATGGCCTTGATCCCCATGACGTTCTCCTTATTAGCACCAGCCAGGATATACTCGCTGGGCGTCCAGCTCAACAGGTCCACTGCCGTGTAGGGGTTGGCGCCATCCAGGCGGTACACCCAGACGGATCCGTCGCACGAGAACGCCACCACGTACCCATAGGAAACGCCTGCCAGGTGTTCCGGACCGCGCACGATCAGTCCGTATGCATCTTTACCGCTGCAGTTACCTGTGTCAAAGGTTGATTGCAGGTAAAAATTGGTCAGCTCGTGCCAGGTGAAGTACCAGGTGCTGAAACCTGGCAGCTTGCCGGTAACGTAGAATTTAGCATCCGATTCTACGATCTTGATGTAATTGGTATTCGGTAACAGACCGGTGGCCGGGATGGTCCAATCATTGATATTGCCCCCCGTCATCGGGTCATCAAAGGTTGGGTTACCGTAGGTTGCCACCGGGTCGAATGTGCCTGGCACCGGGGTAAGATTGGGCGTGGGTACGGTTTGCAATGGAGGTATCTCCACCGAGAGTGTGTAAGAGGTGGAAGTTGTTGCGCTCAAACTCAGGTAGTAATCCTGGGTGGTAGGTAATGTGCCAGACCAAAGAGTATAGTGCGTGGCACTGTCGAGTAAAATCTGGCGGTCAGCCCCAAATACTCCCAGGTAGACATCCCCATTGGGTGAAGAGATCTTCACATTCATGGTCTGGGTAGCGCTGGCTTGTAAGACATAATAAAGCGTCTGCCCGGCCCCGATCTGACTATCGATCACTGCGGAAGTGCCCCCGGTAGCAAACTGGATACGGATAGCCTGCGGCAGGGGCATGGGTGTTGGCGGGACGTTAGTGGGTGGCTCAGACGTGGGTGCCTCGGGCGTGGCAATGACAGCTGTGGGTGGGACGGTTGTGGCAGTCACGATCACCGGGGTGGGTGGGATGGAGGTATTGGTCGGCACTACCACCACGCCCGTGGTCGCAGTAGGTTGTGCTGCTTCCTGCGTGGTGACAGGCGGCGGGCTGCCAGCAGCCGGTAATTTACAGGCCGTGATGACCAATGCCAGCATCCCCAGTATGATGAAGGTACAGATGAGTTTTTTATTCATGGTCGCCTCCTTAGACAAGGTGCACAGTTCCCTGTAAGGATATTCTACATCATTTTATCGATCGCTTATACTGTTTTCAACCATCCATCGGGTAGCAATCAGCATCCTGGAATCAGGCGTTATACACGCGGATGGCAGCACTTCCCTCCAGCGGGCAGTTGTGCTCGCAAATGCCACAGCCGATACACAGCTCCTGCAAGACGCTGGGTCGTTGCACAGTTGTCGTTTGCCCGTTGGCATCCACCACTTGCGCTTCTTCCAGGCGAATGGATTTCTGCGGGGTGGGGCACATCTCTTCACACACGATGCAGGGCAAGCCACTGGCCCAGGGCAGGCAACGGTCCCGGTCGATGCTGGCTTTACCGATCACCGCCTGGCGTTTTTCTTCCAGAGTGAGCAGTGGAATGGCACCACTGGGGCAAACCTGCCCGCAAGCGGTGCAGCCGTAATCGCAGTAGCCCACGCGTGGCACCACCAGGGGCGTCCACAAGCCTGCCAGTCCGGCCTCGGTCAGGGCAGGTTGCAGGGTGGTGGTGGGGCAGATCTTCATGCACTGCGAGCAACGCAGGCAGGTGGAAAGGAAACTTTCTTCATCTGTCACCCCAGGAGGGCGGATGCGCAGTGAGTTATCTTGCCTGAGGCGCAGGTCAGTGCCGAGTAACAGCACGCCAGCTGTCCCGGTCGCCAGTGCCCCGAGGGCCTGCCTGCGCGACAGGTCAAATTCCTGTTTCTGGGCAGGTTTCAAGGTAAACCTGAAGCGAATGTCCCCCGGCTTGCAGTTTGCCAGGCAGTCCATGCACACGGTGCATTCCGCTGGCATGATGTAAAAGTTATCCTGGGTTGTGTCAACCGCCCCTGGCTTGCACACGATGGCACAGCGCGTACAGGCGGTGCAGGCAGGGCCGATCACCGGGCGGAATAACGAGAATTTGGAGAGCCATCCCAGCAACGCCCCCAGCGGGCACAGGTAACGGCACCAGAAGCGATCTGCCAGGAGGTTCAGAGCGATAAGTCCGAAGAAAAGCGCGGCGATAGCCAGGCTCTGGGCGAAGGCAGGCTGTTCCACTGGGAGTACTGTGCCGCGCACCAGCCCCTCGAAGCTATCCAGTGCAGGGGTAATGATGTTCAGATGGTATAAGGCGGTCTCGATGGAATTAACCGCATAGAACAAGGCTGGCAGGATGGCGGTGGCCAGAGTGCGGGTGAAGATGGCGATCGGGTCCAGTGCCAGCAGGGTCAGGCTGCCAAACAGTGCCGCGGCCAGGCTGGTGGCCAGCAAGAAGTATTTCACCAGCCTCCAGCGGGGAGAGATGGAGGCTGCGCGTTTGCGCCTCTTGCGGAAGGATACCCATTCCAGCAGGCTGCCCAATGGGCAAATCCAGCCGCACCACACGCGCCCAATCAGGATGGTAAGCCCAATGGTGATCAGGGCTAACCCCAGTTTGGGGATCCACTGGCGGCTGGCAATCATCGACCCTACTGCTGAGAGCGGGTCGAGGCGGAAGAAAATATCCGAGAGCGCCGGGGCAACCCGTTTTTGCACCACCGCAAAGATCGAGGTGATATAAAAAGCGAAAAATAGGATCTGGACGGCCTGTCTGACCCGCCGCCAGCGTTTCCAGCTCATCCCAGGGAAATCTCCCGCAGGTCGATGCTGGAGAGGTCGATGGTGCCCAATCCCAGCTCGGCGCTGGCCTGGATGTAGCCAATGTCTGCTGCCGTCAGGCCGAACAGTGTGGTGGCGTATGAATCCGCAGCCACGATATCGCGGCTGGCGATGATCGTATCGGTTTGCTTAACATCCGAGAGGTCGCCCCCGGTTGGCCCGTGGTTGGTGAGGATGCGCACCGCATCGATCACCGTCAGGGGCGGGCGCACCAGGCTGGTCAGGTCAGCGATGCGCTGGGTGAGGTTGATGTGCATCATATTGCGGTCCAGGATGGTGCCCATCAGGTTTTTCCCTCCCAGGGTCAGCCGGGTGGATCCGTGGTGCTTGGCGATGGGTACATTGATCAGCAGGTCGGCTTCCAGGATATCCGGGTAGATTTCCACCCGATTCAGGTCTTTACCCTGGGGGATATCCACTACCGTGTACTTGGGACGGCTCATGACGTGCATCTCCCCGCCGGCTGCCTCGACTGCCTCAGCGATGCCGGATATCTGGTAGGCGGATTGGGGTGTGCCACCGAAGGGGTAATCCATTACCCGCACGCGTGTGGCACCCGATTCCAGGCACATCCTTACCAGCGTGGCCACCACGGTGGGATTGGTGGTGGAGGCATATTCAGGTGGGTGATAGTCAGTACAGATGTTGGGTTTGATGATCACATCGTAACCCGGGCTGACGAAGCTTGCCATACCGCCCAGGGCTTCGATGGCGGCGCGAGTGATGCTAGCCGGGTCTGGCCCATGCACAACCGCCAGGTAAGCCGGGCTGGTGGTGGGGGAGGGCTCTGGGTTAGTAGAAGCCTCGTGGTTGGTCTCAGCGGGGGTATTTTCTGCCGGGGGGGTATCTGATGGGACGACTCCAACGGTTGGGCTGGGTGGTATGGTGGGCTTTACTTCCGCCGTTGTTCCTGATGGTGCAGGCTGGCTCTGTTTGGGCGTGCAGCTTGCCAGTGCAGCCCCTGCTGCCACGGTGGCAGTCAGCTTCAGGAACGTCCGGCGAGTGAGGGAGGGTCGGCGTTTCATGTTATTTCTCCATATCGAAAACCATTGAGGAAAATACCAGTAATTACCATGCGGTGCGGGTATTATAAACGAGATTCTTTAGTGGTTGTAATTGATGCAATTCGAACGATGCTTTTTATTGATAAAGTTTGCTCTAGTGTATAATCAAATCATGGATGTTTTTTCAGCAGAATGGCTTAGAAAAATTGCAGTTCAACCACCCGGATTTGCACCAATGACGGCAAAACTATTACAGAATATCGTCAAACGTATCGTTGTCGGCGTAAAGCCTGAAAAAATCATCCTCTTCGGTTCGTATGCCTACGGCACACCATCCCCAGATAGTGACCTGGATATTCTGGTGATCATGGATACCAACAGACGCCCAGTAGAGCGGGTGTTAGCAGTTTCACGGTTGTTGCGCCCTCGTCCATTCCCCATGGATATCCTGGTTCGCACTCCGGGTGAGATTGCAGTTTCTTTGGAGCACGGGGATTCGTTTATCCGGGAAATCCTTACGAAAGGCAAAGTGTTATATGAACGGCGCCGGTGATCCTCTTGAATGGGCAAATCGCGCAGAAGAGGATTATCAACTTGCACGGATTTCATTGAACCGGAAATTGCCTTTAACCTATGGGGCAACTTTTCACGCTCAACAAAGTGCTGAGAAATATATCAAGGCTTTGTTAACTTTACGGCAAATTGCTTTCCCCCATACCCATGACCTGGCAGCGCTTAATAAC
>JBAQFX010000079.1:0-3972 GCA_049287485.1 Anaerolineales bacterium | reverse complement strand
TGTCCCAACCCCTGGACATGCAGCGGGTAAAGCGCAGGCAATATTCTGGTGAAGACAGCGTCCCGTACCTCGAAGGGTTTGATGTCATTCAAACCGCTAACGATATCTTCGGGTATCAATGGTCCTTCGAGCTGGTCAGCGAACCCAGGGTGATGTTTTGGGAGTAGGCTGGCTGTTCGCCAGAACAGGTCTATTTCATGAAGGTAGGCTGATATGAACCCCCTAGTATAAACTCATCTCTTTTGGTACGAACCCCAAGGTTCAAACCAGGTTTGTACCTGGTACGAATCGGGGTAATAACTTAAGGGAGGTATATAAACGAAGGAGTTAAATAGGTAAAGCGTGAAAGGAAATTTTTATCTACGGATCGCTGGTAACCAATTGTAGAAATACATGGGTAATAGCGTTCTCCAACCAGTGGTCTCACCTGCAAGCCATAAATATTCTGGATCTCCATGATTGATAGCTGCTTCATATATTCGATCATTAATTAGTCCAAATATTTTCCATGGTTGATATGGGGTTAATCGAGAGAAAATTGTATTTCCTGTTGCGATATAAAGTGTATTTGAAGTATCAAAAAGGGCAACAGCTCTAAAAGTAAAACGGGTCGATAAATCATTTGCAATAATCTTGATATCAGATGTGATATCTCTCCATGTTATTCCAAAATCAAGGCTTTCATAAATCAATAAATCATCAAATTGAATTTGGTCAAATATAGCTATAATAGTCGCCGGTTCGTTTTGGGAAATTGCTATATATAGCGGATAATAATTAGCTAAACTACGTAGGCTCTCCCTCCAATTATTTCCGCTGTCCTCGCTTTGATAAATAGAGCCATAGATGTAATCAGATGTACCGCTGACGAAAATTAATGAACCATCATTTGGACTTATGGCAATATCAGTCAATGATTTACTCCCTGGGACAAGGTAGGATTGCCAGGTCACATTACCATTTTTACTTACTTCCCTGCAAACAATAAATCCTTGGCTATTTTCATTATGCGTTGAACACGGTCTGTTTGAAGAATTAGGAGAAATAGACAATTTTGAACCAGATAACGAGGAAACCGACCTCCATTTTTTTCCTCCGTCTTTGCTTTCCTCCAATCCTCTGTCGCCGACAATCCACATCAGATTTGAATCGATTGGGTCTATAGCTAAGTCATTCAAATTATTCTCTGTTTTTAGAAGATTCCATGATAACCCATCATCACTTGAAGTGAATAAAGCCTTACGTGGCCAATCAATAAGTGTGAATATTTGCATGTATGGGCTATAGGGAAACACCAACCGCGCAGTTTTTGTAGTAGAAACCAATCCTCGATTGCTAATTCTCCATGTTAACCCTCCATCAGTGCTTTTTTCAATACCGAATCCATCAATTGAGACAAAAATCCTGGATGAAAAATTGTGATATGTAGCAAGTATTGCTATTGGATTTCCCTCATGCGGGAATGAAAGTATCTTCCAAGTTTCTCCTTCATCATCACTTCGATAAATACATCCATATGATCCAACCAAGGTTGAATTAAGAATAGCGTATATTTTATTTTTAGTGAATGAGAATAAAAAAGCTCCACTGATGGGTACTTCTAATTTTGAATACCACGTTTGACCACCATCTTCACTGATAATAATCCCATTTCCTGACGACGAATAAAGTTTATCTGATATTTGCGGATCAATATAAATCGGGAACAAGCCCATTGTAAAATACGGTCCTACCAAAGGGGTATAAGACCAGGAATTTCCACGATCTACAGAGCGTGCTAGGGTTATGGTTCGGCGATTTGGATCGATCTCATTGAGATAAATTACAGCTGGGTTTGAATAAGAACTTGAAATATAACCATAAATTCCACACTTCAATAGAATAGCTTCCCAAGTATTTCCGCCATCGACACTTCTTACAAAATTCGTTTGTCCAGAAGGACATTCCAAAGTGCCCTCCAATTTTTCTATCGAATAGATTGTTTTCGAAGAAGGTACACTGATTATTGGACCATAATTCGTTAATTTTTGCCAATTGTATCCACCATCATCTGACCGATAGATGCCAGTATCCCCGCTGGCATATAAAATGTTCGGATAGTCAAAATCTATATCAAGGTACTGAATACCAAATTGATGCAGGTTTACTAAAGTTGACCATAGTTTTCCCCCATTTTTACTTTCAGCTATTGTTTGCCAGTTGTCAGTTTGTTCCTGAAGAGCTATTAAATGCTCATTATTATCTGGAGCAATAATTATCTGTGAAATAACTCCGCCAGAAATTAGAGGCTCATCATAATTCTCCCATAGAATCTTTTGGTTCGAAATAGAATTTTGCTGAAGATCTCCAACATTTGTTATGTTGATTACAAGGATAAATAATAGAAACCAATTTCGAACCTTAATTTCCATATTAGAAATGTGTCCATTTTCAGCCCTATGGAACTTCTATGGATAGGGCTGGTTGGTTGGCAACGGTTCAATAGGCGGTACAATGGTAGTAATAGGGATCGATGGAGGAGGATAGGATTGGGTCCCATTATTCGGGGTTGGTGTGCTTGATGCAATAGGAGTAATTGAAGGAGTATTTGTTGTTGTGGGGACTGGAAGTGGAACAGGATACCAGGCTCTTAATCCAGGCACCTGTATCGAAGTCTCTTCCCTGGTTTCTAGGTCCCATACGTAATTTAGTATTTGATTCCCTTTGTTATCAAAAACTCTAAGCCAACATATTGTAATATTTGTTCCATACTCATTATTAATTTCATCCAGAGCATCATGCAAAGATAAAAGAAAAGGAATTAAATCTTGATTTGCCGAATTAATGTCAGTGGTAGATAATTGAAACGTCAATTCTTTACCATAATCGCCTAAAAATGAATCGGATGATACATTTATTGTATCTATAACCAATCCGTACAAATTCAAATTGTTTTGGACAATACTCGCCGTCTCAATATCATTAAATTTTGAAGGAGATCTCAACGAATTTTGTTGCGAAAACTCACCTGGGAGCATGTTATTAGACTCCCAGCTTATTGATACATCGTCAGAATTGACTATCTCTAATTCATAGCTATCTATTCTCTGCCCCTGCCTATAGAATAGGGACGCAGCTTTCCTCACTAATTGTGCAAAATATAGATCCTCAGGCAGTAAATTTTTATCATTACTTTTGCTTTGAATTGAAATTTTGATTATGAAAGGAATTTGTTTTACTGTAGTAATTGATTTGATCGGAACACCTTTTTGAATAAGCAAGGTTTTCAAATCATCGATTGTTTGGGTTTGAGCATTTGCGCGAATCGCCCAAAAAGCGATTGCAACGATACAAATGCTAATTGAAAAGATCAATGCTACCCATTTGATAATTCTTTTTGTTCTCATCCGATACTCCCTCTCAATCTCATTTCATTATAACGGGGAGATAAGCTAAATTTGATCGATATGTACGAAAATTGTAGGGCTGAAAAATTTGTAGATTATATGGGAAATTGGGCGTGCCAGGAATTTCATTTTGATCAAGGAGACGCCATATAAAATCTGCACCTTTATAATAATCATTGTTAAAATAAGTGTCTAAATCATTCATACTATTAACATGAATTTCCGAGAAAGCTTCTCCCATGATTGGTGGGGTAACAATCGCCTGACATTTCTTTTGGTATCCATTAATATATGCGCACCATTGATTACCACTTCCTGGTGTATATTCGATTAAATACTCAACTTCGGTACCCCAATTTTGATAATTAAATTCTTGATAATATCGAGCTGGTGGGCCATAACACCCATTTACACAAGTTTCAACAAATTGATATGGTCCTCTGAGATTACCGTTTGGATCATAATAATAATTCCAACCTGTTTGAATCCAATTAGGTGTAGGTAATGAAATCCAATTCACGACGCCGCTTTGAAGGGTAGGCGGAGAATTATAAATTAAAAGCGGTGTTGAGGGAGTGGTTATATG
>JBAQFX010000078.1:0-4167 GCA_049287485.1 Anaerolineales bacterium | reverse complement strand
TCCCCGCTTAAGCGGGAAGTACCCTTGGCGCTTAATCTATGGACAATACACAGAATACGCCATTCAGCGTTTTGGCGAAATACTGGTGAGATTCTTCAATAGTGTATGTTTTCACTTCGTCCACAACCAAGCTCCTCTAACACGAGATATTTTTAACGGATAGGTTTTCAACTCATTTACCAACCAAGTGCAAACGACATATAATATAATAGATGCTACTCGCATACTCAAACCATTCGTAATATAAATTCTACCTACTGAATTATTACGTGAGACTTCTTAATCATCATTTTAATGGATTATGTCTCTACCGGGAGGCATCCTATAAAATTCCCGAATAAAGTCAAATCATAATAAAAATTAGTTCGATAATTGTGATCACGCACAGGACTATCTCTAGTAAAGGAAGAAAAAATGCCTAAAATTCAAACCAATGGAATCAATACGTATTATGAAATTCACGGTACTGGCGAACCGCTGGTCTTCATCGGTGGACTCGGTGCAGATATATTCCTCTGGTTCCGCCAGGTGCCTGAGCTGTCAAAGCAATTCCAGGTGATCACCTTTGACACACGTGGTGCTGGCGAATCGGACAAACCTGAGCAGCCTTACACGATTCGCATGTTTGCCGATGATACTGCCGGTCTGCTTAACGCACTGAAGATTGAGAAGGCGAGTATCGTTGGTGCTTCGCTGGGAGGGTTGATTGCCCAGCAATTCACCCTTGCTTATCCTCAGATGGTTACCCACCTGGTGCTGGCCTCAACTGGATTCGGGGGGCCGCATATGGTCAAGCCATCCCTCTTCGATGTGATCCCCGCCCTGTTTACCATGCGGCGGAGTGGCGATCCAGCCAAGGATATCCAGCGCTCGTTTGAGTTATTCACCAGCAAGACTTGGTGCCAACAGCACCCTGATCTAGTTAAACAGTACGTAGATTGGCGCGTTGCCCATCCTCAACCACCTGAGGCGTACAACCGGCAAAAGGCAGCCGTGAACACGTACAATGGCGAAGATCTGATTTCACAGATAAAATCGCCCGTGCTCATCGTGCATGGTGCCAAAGATCGCATCGTCCCGGTCAAGAATGCTCACCTGCTCAAGGCAAAACTACCCCAGGCGCGCCTGGTGATCTTCCCGGATGCAGGGCATGCCGCGCCTATCCAATTCGCCGATGAATTCAATGCCACAGTGGCGCAGTTTCTGAAAGAGTAAGGCGCAGTGGATTCTTCTCCTTCGGTCGGCATCGTTTCAGCCGGCGTCTACCTCCCAAAGGCGCGCATTACCGCGGCCGAAATATCACGCCTATCGGGTATTCCTGAAGATGTGATTGTCAATAAGATGGGGATTCGATGCAAACCGGTGCCCGGTCAAGCAGATCATACCAATGCCATGGCCTTATGGGCATCGCAAGATGCGTTTGTACAAACCTCTATTCAACCCGATGAACTTGACCTCATCCTGTGCACGACTGAGGAATGGAAAGAATATCCCTTATGGACCGCCGGGATCAAGCTGGCTTATGATCTTGGGGCAAAGCATGCCTGGGCGATCGATGTCCAGATGCGCTGTGCAACGACAATGGCAACGCTGAAGCTGGCTAAAGCAATGATGGTGAGCGATCCTGATATAAACACGGTACTCATCGCCGGTGGCTATCGAAATGGTGATTTTATTGATTACACTAACCCGCGTTCACGCTTTGCGTTTGGATTAAGTGCTGGCGCCAGCGCCCTTCTGCTTCAAAAAAATTTCCCCCGCAACTGCTTGCTTGAATCATCAGTCATGGTGGATGGTTCGTTCTCACTCGATGTAATCATCCCTGCCGGTGGGACGATTGAGCCTATCACGGCGGAAGCAATTGTGAGACGGCGCAATAAGATCGACGTGCCTGATCCTGAAGGCATGAAGGAACGGCTTGATCGCATTTCCATGCAAAACTTCCTCGCCGTAATTGATCAAGCACTCGCTAAAAGTGGGTTGTCTCGCTCGGATATCGGCTATCTGAATATTCTCCACATGAAACCATCCGCGCATCAATTCGTCTTGCGCGAATTGGGATTGCGTGAAGATCAGTCTTTCTACCTGGGAGAATATGGACATATCGGTCAACATGACCAGGCGCTCTCAATTAAAAAAGGATTGGAAACTGGACGCTTACGTGATGGAATGGTCATGGTGATGGTCGCTGCCGGTATCGGTTACGCCTGGTCAGCCTCTGTCGTGAAATGGGGTCCGAATTAGATCATAGGAGAAAATATGTATATTAACAACTGGCTCACACGGCGTGAGATGCTTACGCCAGATAAAGTAGCTCTTATAGACACATTGCATGACAAGCGACATATCACCTACCGCGAATGGAATCGAAATGTCAACCGCACGGCAAATTTTTTGCATGATGCGTTGCACGTGCGGAAGGGTGACCGCATTGCGATCCTTGCCCGGAATTGCATTGAATATCTCGATCTGTGGTTCGCTTGCGGAAAAATTGGAGCGATCATCCAATTACTCAACTGGCGCCTTACGCCTTACGAATTAACTGGGGTCCTCAACGATGCTACACCCATGGTTTTCGTCTACAGCCAGGAATTTGCTGTGCAAACCGAAGCAGTGCGCACTAGTGCTCCGAGCATTAAGTCGTGGGTCTCCGTCGATAAACCGCTTCAGCCCAGCGATATTTCATTCTCGAATCGCCAACAGTATGCCGAGTCTGAGCCACCCGAGGTAATGCTGGACTGGAATGATCCCTGGGCGATTTGTTATACAGGTGGAACTACCGGTTTACCCAAAGGGGCGATCTTGACCCACCGCTCCATAACCGCCAATTCCGTCAACACCGTAATGAGCTGGGGATTGGGTCCCGATGATATCAACATCGTTAATATGCCGTTGTTCCACACTGGAGGATTCAATGTTTTCCTCGCCCCACTGGTTCACATCGGTGGAACCTCGATTGTTTGCCGCGGCTTCGATGTCGATCAGGTTTTTGATTTGATTCGTGATGAGCATGTCACCCTTTTAGTTGGGGTGCCTACAATGTTGATCATGATGCAGCAATCGCCACGTTGGAAGGGAGCCGATCTTTCATCGATCAAGCTAGCTGGTAGTGGTGGTGCCTCTTGCCCAAGAACCATCGTCGAAAAGTTTGCCGAACGCAATATTAAATTATTCACCGGTTATGGCCTTACCGAAGCGGGACCAAACACCTTCTGGCTGCCTCCGGAAAAACGCCTGGAAAAGATAGGTTCAGTCGGCTATCCTTTGATCCACATCGATGTAAAGATCATTAACGGTAAGGGGAATGAGTGTGGTACCGATGAAGTTGGCGAATTGATCATCCGTGGGCCGCACGTTTGCGCTGGTTATTGGGGCAAGCCGGAAGAAACTGCTAAAGCGATCGTTGATGGCTGGATGCACACAGGCGATTTGGCACGGCGTGATGCAGATGGATGCTATTACATCGAGGGGCGCTCGAAGGACATGTTCAAGTCGGGTGGTGAGAATGTTTATCCCGCCGAGATTGAAAATGTTTTACACGCTCAACCAGCTATTGCAGAAGCAGCCGTAATTGGCATACCAGACGAAAAATGGGGTGAGGTTGGATGTGCGATCATTGTTCTCAAACCTGGTGCGACACTGACAACGGATGAATTGATTACATTCTGCCAAACCCGCCTGGCAAAATTCAAGATCCCGAAATCATATAAATTTGTGGATTCACTTCCCAAAACTGCTGCTGCGAAAATTGATAAAGAACAGCTAATAAAAAAATATAGCTGACCTAAATCTATTGTAATTTTATTTATAACCACATGGTAGCATCCCCCTGTTCCAGAGGGGTTCGCTGGTCAGATTGACCATCTGGTGAATCATACCCGAGTGATTCTCATGAATCACACCTATGTTGTTTAATTGCACGATAAACTGTTAAGCAAGATTGCACGCGCTAACCCAAAATTTTAAGGAAAACTCCAGAAATCAACCACAATCTCCATAGGGAGATGTATTAAATAATAATCCTCCGCCTGTGGAGGCAATCCAGTGGGCCTGGCGGGACTCGAACCCGCGTCTTCTTCAGAGCGATGGAGAAAATATAGGGGAAATTAGGAAAATAGCCGTTTATTATGTCTAGAATGTATCAGAATCACCATACAATTCGCTGCT
>JBAQFX010000077.1:0-8722 GCA_049287485.1 Anaerolineales bacterium | reverse complement strand
CCTTTATCCTGTGATTCATGTTTGACAGACCACTAGGACACTGCTAGAGTCCTGGTAGTGATTTTGTATAAATGAACCAATACATTCCATGGTGTCGAGAATAAGATTCCTATTAACGAGAATGATTGTTAAATCAGTAAACATGCCGGCAGACCAATCGAATTATAATTGCATTATGAAGATTCTCTTTATTTGCGGTCGTGAAATTGATTATACGAGAAATCAAGTTTTGCTGCGAGCATTTAGGAGAATCGCTGAAGTTGATACAATGGTTGAATCGGGGGTTGTTAAATCATTATTTTTTCGAAGTACTAAAATTGCCCTGCGTTCATTTCCCAAATATGTCTCCTCTGTTTACGACTTGATTTTCGTTGGATTCTATGGTCATTTACTGATGATCCCGGTTGGATTATGTAGCCGTAAGCCAATCATTTTTGATGCCTTTGTGTCGACCTACGACACCCTCACAGCTGATCGCCTAACCTTCCCCCCACAATCTCTTCGAGGCAGGTTAGCTGCATATTTAGATCGTTTTGCTTGCCATCTGGCAGATAAAATATTATTGGATACACCCGGACAGGAACGATATTTTTCCGAGACCTTCAGCATTTCACCTGATAAGCTTTCCTCAATTCCGGTATCATGTAACGAGGATATATTTTATCCACGCGAAAACCCACAATCCGATGATAGTGTTACTACTGTGCTTAGTTATAGCTCGTACTTACCGATCCACGGAATGTATACAATCATTGATGCCGCTAAAATCTTAAAAAATGAACCGATCAAATTTAGATTTATTGGAAATGGTCCTTTATTTCAATCGGTTGTCCAATCTGCAAAGAATTCAAGTTTACAAAAAGTCATTTTCCTTCCACCAGTCTCTCTTAATAAATTATCTGATGAAATTGCTGCTTCTGATATCTGCTTGGGTGGTCATTTCGGAACGAGTGAAAAAGCTAAACGGGTAATTCCCGGGAAAATTTATCAGATGCTTGCCATGCAAAAACCCGTCATCGCCGTAGATTCACCCGCGAATAAAGAACTGCTTCAACATGGTAGTTCTGCATACTTATGCCCAGCCGACAATCCCGTTGCTCTGGCGGATGCAATTCGGGAATTATATGGCAATCCTCATTTATGCAACCGATTAGCCATTGAGGGGCGCAAAGTTTATGAAAAATATGGCAGTGAAGCGGTTGTTACTGCAAAATTGCAAAAGGTAATTGCAGAGATGAATTACACTTGACAGAAGGTGGTGTTTATTTATCGGTTTCCGATATCCGCAATGCAGCTTCAAACCTGTCTGTAGCCTTCTTCCAATCGAACTTCGCTGCGGTGAGAGGTCCATTCATCTTGAATTTTTTCATCAAGCCTTGATTAGCTAATAACAGCTGGAGACCTTCAGCTAATGCCTCTGGGTTTTTAGGCGGTACAATCAGGCAGTTTTCGCCATCAATAGCAAATTCATGTATACCTCGCGAATCGGTTGTAACAACTGCAGCTCCACAAGCCATAGCCTCCAAAGGCGGTAATCCAAATCCCTCATACCAAGAAGCAGACACAAACAAATCGCATGCTGAATATAGAACAGCAAGTTCAGTATCAGTTGGACGGAAAAACAGTTTGAATGGTATTGTGCATTGTAGCTTGATATCCTCTTTAGATGCAATCCACATCATTAGGTTAGGTTCCACTACAGATAACTTTTCCATTGCATTCAGAAATTCTGCCATACCCTTTCGGGGTCTTGCATCACCCAGGAAGAAGATAGCTATTCTATCTGGGTCGCTAAAGCTTGACTTATTCGCTAATGGTTGTGGATGATAAACCGCAGTATCAATACCTAATCCAATATTTATGACCACACCAGATGAATACGTATGTAATTCTTGGACGCAAGCTTCGGATAAAGTGACTGCGTAAGCGTGCCATTTTAATGCATTTCTAAGAAACCATTGTTCGATGGGTCGCGCATCGAACATCTCTGCATAATCCATGTAATACCAGATAATTTTCCCCCGACCTAATAATTTTCCTGCAAGAAAACTTACCACCGTGGTAGGTGTATGGGTAGCGATAATCACATCGGATTTTGGTACCGATTTCGCCATTTCCCAAGATATGCGAAACAATTGTAATAAATTAGGGCTGGGTTCGAGTTTGTGCTTTGTAGTAATTATTTTTATTTCTGGATCAATTTCCCCGGTCAATTGAGCATCGATTGTTCCATTCGGTATAACTAATGATATATGATGCCCACGTTTAGATAACCGGTTGGCATATTGAGTCACTACCCGAACGCCACCTGAAAGACGCAATGAAGAAAGAATAAAACTAATCCGCATTGTTCACATTCTATATACTAATACATGACATTATATTGATTATATATGATTTGTTTGATTCTAAATATCCGCACTCGGTCTTAGTGATATACGAGTTCATAATGCGGATCCGTGAGAAAAACATCGGGATCAAGAATAGGTGGAGCTGGATTATGGATACTGCCATGGCGTTGCCCGACATAAATATAATTTACGGGTTGTGCTTGGAATAATTCCAGGGTTTCCGGACTGTTGATACCATTCTCCTTAATCACATCGTAAAAACCGTGTACCTTATGTGCGTAATCATGAATTATCCTCTCTTCAGCTCCATACGTCAGAGGTGGGATGGATGATTGGCGATGGGCCAATAATGGAATCCACCAACCCGCATCTGAGCCCACCACAGCGGTATTTTGATATGCAGTAAATGAACTGAATAGTCCCCATCCTGGAAGAAAGAAAATCACCAATCCAATGAGTAAAACTTTAACCCATTGAATACGAGCGGGATCGATCGAAAAATATATACTTTTCGATCGTAATCTAGCAGAAATGCTAGCTGAGCTTCTTGGGGAATCCCGTTTTCATTAAATGCACTATCAATATACGAACCAGCCTAAGCAATGAAAACCTGAACTTTGCCCGCTACCCCGATATCGACTTGGAGAAAATAAGCTTTTCTTTCAGATCCGCTTTGTGCTGGGAAGTCAAATTTATAATAACACTCTTGGGCAATCTCTGACATTGGTAACCTGGCACGTGCGATGTCTTCGTTGGATTGAGGATTCGCACGCAAATGGAAAAGCAGACTACCTTCTCTTGAAATCTATGAGGGTGCCAGAAAAACGGAAATGCCTGTTAAGCCAGGATATTGAGCAGTAAAGTTTTGTCCAAAAGAAGATCCAGCTTTTATGATCTGAGATGTATTTATAGGGAGTAATGCCGAGCTTGTAGAATAAGTTGATAAAAAAAATGATGATGCAAAATGAAGAGACCAGCCCGGTAACAGGTTGTCGCTATATTCATACGGATCCTCAATTTCCGTCAGCATGTTTCTTTTCAGATCTTGCAATAATGAGCGTAAGACTCAAATCGAAGGTATTGATTTTGTGCGTCGATTAAACAAGTGCTAAAAAGTTAATAGTTCAATTTTCAACCCGATCATTTTGATTCATGATCAGTCTGTTCTGGATCTTTCTGATTCATTCTTTCCATTGTGGGAAATTCCATCCGCTTTGAACGATATAACAATTCTTCCAAGATCTTTCGATTGAAACCGATTAGATCAGCGACTAAACCAATCAATATGACTTGAAATCCTACTATCAGCAATACAGCCGACAGCACCACAGATTGTAGATGCCCACCCCCTTGCCCGATAATGTAATAATATAAAAATCGCCCGGCCAGAACCAGACCACCAAGGATGAAAATACTACCAAATAGAGTAAAAACACGCAATGGACGATACATCGTATAGGACCTTACAATTGTTGCGCTTGAATTCGCTAAATATTGGGGGATGTTACGGATTAATCTCGATGGACGGGTTTGTGGATTCGTCCGTATTTTTACATATTCTACGGGTATCCTGTGCGCACCAGCTTGAATTAAGGTTTCCAAGGTATATGAGTAATCGTTTAATACTAGCGTGCGAAGAGCTGCTTCCCTGGTCAGGGCTCGAAAACCACTGGTAGCATCTGGGATATCTATTCCGGAGATTCGGGCCACCACCCAGCTTCCTATACGCTGGAGCAGGCGTTTAAATGGTGAAAAGTCCTCCAAAGTAGCAACCCCACGGTCGCCAACCACAATCTGAGCTTTTCCATCTACAATTGGCTTGGTCAACAAGCAGATATCTTCTGCGTAATATTGATTATCAGCATCTGTATTTACAATCACATCTGCTCCATGAGTAATACACGCTTCAAGGCCGCTTGTAAATGCAGCTGCAAGACCCATGTGTCCTGGAAGTTTCACAAGATGGTGGGCACCTGCTTCCATGGCAACTTTCGCAGTATCATCACTACTTCCATCATCTATGACCAGATATTCAATCACGTCAAAACCATCCAAAGAGGTGGGCAATGATTTTATAGTATTCGTGATTACCTGCGCTTCATTGTGGCATGGGATTTGAATAATCAGTTTCATAGATTAAAAGTATACCATTTTTAATATCTTGTGTTTTTGTGTGTTACCGATATACTATTATTTAATGGATACCAACCTATTCGGATCGATTCCATTTATTCCGGGTATTCCCTCTACAAGCGAGCAACCATTATCTCGTTACCTTCCACCCATTCCTGAGGGAATAATATCAACCTGGTTGAAGGTAAACGTCCCGCCAGGAGCCTTGATTTTAGATCCTTTTGGCTCTTCTCCCGATACCAATGTGGAAGCTGCGCGCGCAGGATATAAAGTCATTGTCACAGCCAATAATCCGATTGTACGCTTTTTACTGGAGATGATCGCAAATCCGCCAGATGCAGAGGATTTACAAGCTGCCTTAGCAGAGCTTGCGGCTTCCTATATAGGTGATGAGCGTATCGAGCCACATATTCGAGCTTTGTACAACACCTATTGTGCCCGTTGCGGGCAACTTATATCAGCAAATGCATTTCTATGGGAGCAAGGTAATCCATCGCCATATTCACGAATTTATACCTGCCCATATTGTGGCGACAATGGGGAACATCCATGTACATCATACGATGCAGCTCGAGCAAGTCAAATTTCGGGAAGTCGTTTGCATAAAGCTCGTGCTTTGGAACGTGTGGTAGCTGCCTCTGACCGGGACCGTATCCATGTTGAACAGGCATTATCGGTTTACATCCCCAGAGCATTATATGCGCTGATTACCATCATCAACAAGATCCAAGGTCTTACTGTTTCCGCAACAGGCAGAAAATATCTGGAAGCGTTAATGTTATATTCTTTTGATCAATCCAATGCGATGTGGAGAGTAGAAAACCCTGAGGATAGACGACGATCGTTAACTATCCCACGTCGTTTCCGAGAAAATAATATATGGCATGCACTTGAGGAAGGAATTGGCTTATGGAGCAGGCGGGATAATCCATCCAATAAGGTCGCTGTATCTACCTGGCCCGATTTACCACCAGCTACAGGTGGCATATGTATTTATGAAGGTAGATTAGTTAACTTAATAGATTCTCTACAAGAGGTAAAAATAGATTCTGTTTGCTCAGCAATTCCTAGACCTAATCAGGCGTTTTGGACACTTTCAGCTTTGTGGGCGGGATGGCTGTGGGGTAGAGAAGCCGTCGTCCCATTTAAATCTGTATTGCATCGTCAGAGATATGATTGGGCATGGCATACAACTGCATTATCCTCCGTATTTAAACGACTCGTATATATACTTGATCCTTCCACGCCTGTTTTTAGCATCATTGGAGAAGCAGAACCGGGATTAATTGGAGCTGCGCTTATTGCAGCTAACATTGCTGGATGTCAACTGGAAAGTATAGCCATCCGTCCTGAAGAATATCAGGCACAAATTATATGGAAGAGCCAAAAGAGACATGAACCTACTCAACCGGGAAGCACAATTTCCAAAACCGCGATCCAATTTGCAAGAAAATACTTAGAAATTAACGCTGAACCAGCAAGTTATCTCAATACTATGGCAGCAGCATTTTTTGGCGTGATTAAATCTGAAGAATCGGGTATCCAGAGGAAATCTTTGGATGAGAAAATAAGATCAGATAAGCCTGCCAGCCCGAATGAACCTACAGAGCAATCCGATGCAACCCCATCTTATATTTACTCGAATACATACAATTCAATCCGTGAAGCATTAACTTACCGCTCAGGTTTCCTTCAATACAACATTCAGGATGCAACGAATTTCGAAGCGACCATTAAAAACCAAAATACACAGTCATCCTTATTCTCAATTGATAGAACGGAAAGAGTCAATGAGGAAGAAGACACAGTCATCCCTGAAATTCCATCCCCAGAAAATGAATCTATCTCTGAAAAGGAACGCCCCACTAGGTCGTCGGATATAACCGAATCAACCTTGTTATGGCTACGTGTAACCGATGAAGTTAATCATAGTTCAAAAACAGATAATTATGAAGTTTTTATTGTAAATTATCTAGTTAATCACCCAGGATGTACCATCATAGACATAGACACGGCAATATGCCAGGCTTTTCCAGGGTTATTTACACCTGGATCTCAATTTTTAAGTCTATGCCTGGAATCGTACGGTCAGCCTGATCCAAACGATATAAATCGATGGCACATACGTCCAGAAGATCAACCTGAGGAAAGACTCGCAGACCTACAAAGAGCACGCGAGTATCTTCATCAAATAGGTGAGCGTTTAGGTTTTAAATGCGAGGATCAGAATAACGCTCTTTCAAAGGCCTATATTCGTTGGATTGATGAGAACGACAAGATTGCTTATTGTTTTTTTCCTTCTGTATCTTCAACTATCGGTGAAATTGTATTATATGGTGAGCAACCACCGATGAGAGGCTATATCGTTTTCCCGGGAAGCCGCGCCAGCCTATTAATATATAAATTACGTCGAGACCTCCGTCTTAATAGGGCTTTTAATCCGGCACAAGGGTTATGGCTATTCTTAAAATTTCGACATTTAAAATCATTATCTGAAACCCCCCTGCTTAATCGCGAAAATCTAGACCAATTTCTGGGACTAGATCCGCTTACATTTTCCACGCCTCAATTATGGTTGATTTAAATTATGGTCGGGTGCTATCTGGAGGAGGGGTAAAGGTTGCAGTAGGTGTTTCGGTTATTGGTGGTAGTACTGTTTGAGTGGGAGTGGAGGTTGGTACCGCGGATTGAGTCAAGGTAGGGGTAGGTGTTACAGAAGGTGTGGGAGTAACGGTAAATGTTGGGGTAATCGTTGGTGTTGGAGTGGAAACCAAAATATTAAGATGAATTTTTCTTTCAGCATACCCACCACGGATGCTATTCATGGTTATTTTCAAGGTGATCACACCTGATGGTACATCGTTTAACCCCCATGAATATATCTTGGTAGGTTGGCTAACGGGTTGATTGTTTTCAACGAATAGCTTCCAATCAATCGGATTATCACCCAATCCATATGATAATGAGTAGTTCTTAAAATCAGCCGAAACATCAATTTTGGCAAAGATTTCCATTGGTGATGTCGTTATGGTCTGCCCTTCAGTTAGAGAAGCGAATTCAATGATCGGATGAGGGTCATTTGCCTGACATTCCCTCGATGGTGCAAATAAGATAGGATCCGTAAATCCCATATCTTCAGCCCAGGCTTTTCCTTTTGCATCATTTTGAATCCACCCAATCGCCCATGGATCAGTCACATTTAATGCGAATTCCTCTTTCGTAAAATCTTTACATGCTTCTGAAGCCCGTAAACCTGTCCATGTATCAAAGGTTACCTTGGACCACAAATCTTGAGAACTCGGTAAAGGCAATTGGTCAGCCGCAAAGTATTCTGAGCGTTGATTCGGGCACCATTGAGAAGGTTCTGTGCCAGAGATAGTACAGATCACTCGATCGACAATCCCACTTGGTTTAGAAAATGGAGTTGGATTTCCGTCAGTCAGTTGTTGAATGGCGAATTGCATGAAGTCAGACCAAATAGGTGCTGCGCCTGTTAGCCCAGATATATCTTTCATAGGTGAATAATCTGCATTTCCTACCCACACGCCCAAGGCGATATCAGGAGTGTATCCAAGCGTCCAATTGTCCCGAAAATCATTTGAGGTCCCGGTCTTGGCTGCGGCAGGAAATGGGAGGTTTAATACAGAATTAGCTCCAAACATGGGTGTCCGAGCATCATTATCCGATAAAATGGATGAAATCAGAAAAGCATGCTCTGGACGAATCACCTGTTCACCAGGTTGAGCCTGATATTCAAAGACTATATTCCCGTTGTGATCCAATATCCGTGAGATTGCTACAGGTGGCACCAATCTCCCACCATTAGCTAGCACAGAAAAAACACCTGTCATCTCGAGCAGACTGACTTCACCTCCACCTAAAGTGAGTGATAGTCCATAATCATCACGTGTCAATGAAGTAATGCCTAGTTTTCTGGCTACGGATAATACGCCATCTTCATTTGGAGTGTCAGGATTATCGTAAATACCAACGTATTGAAGGGCTTTTACCGCAGGAATATTATATGAATTTGCCAATGCCGACCGAACTGTGACTGGTCCATGAAATTGCCCATCATAATTTACGGGCTTATAGGGAGGTCTGGGATCATTTGGATCACCTGATGGTGGAAATTCTGAAGGGACATCCCAAATTAGGGTAGCTGGGGTCCAACCCTTCTCAAAAGCAGCTATATAGGTGATTGGCTTGATCGACGAGCCGGGCTGGCGGGTTGGACT
>JBAQFX010000076.1:0-19823 GCA_049287485.1 Anaerolineales bacterium | reverse complement strand
CCCAGTAACTCGCATAGTTGGCCGGGTCAACCCCCAAGGCGCTCAGGTCTTGTAGCTGGCTGGTATATAGCGTCAGCGGTGATGTGGTCGGCCAGAACAGCACATCTGGCGGGGTGCTCTTGACCGCCGTGTCCAACACCGCTGCATCACGCGTCGAATTAGCCACGATCTGTACCCCACACGCATCCACGAACGGAGCAATGATGCTGTTGAACTTTGCTTCCTCGTCGCCAGACCACTGGTACATCACAGTCACCTGGTCACCTGAATTGGCTCCCATGCAATCAATCGTAGGCATTGCCTCAGTGGGAGCCGCTGTGGTGGGTACCGCTGTTGCAGGTGGCATGGTTGGTTCTGTGGTTGTGGCAGGGGCTGTGGTGGCGGTAGCGCAGGCTGTTACCAGCATCGCCACCATCACCAAAGCCGTTAGTACTTTGTAGGTCTTAGTCATTTTCTTTTCTCCATAATTAGTTTTTTAAATTTTATTTGTTAGCTAGATTAGTGTATGGTTTGTATTTTTGTCGATAATCTCCTTTCGATATGGTAAGGAAGGTTCAAGGTTGTAAAGCTTTTAATCCTCTTGCCTCAGCGATGTTTTTATACTCGAGTTCCGCACGATTAACTCCGTATTCAATAAAAAACCTGATGGATCAAGGGTTTCACCTGCCACCAGCTTGCTTAATCGTTCAGCAGCTGCTTGCCCAAGCTCAAAGGCGGGCAACCGGACAGTGGAAAGGGGAGGATCATAATATTCTGCTAGAGGTACATCGTTGAATCCCACGATGGCAAAATCCTCGGGAATTGAAAACCCGGCCTCCTTGGCTGCTTGGATAGCACCAAAGGCTACAGCATCGCTAGCCACAAAAACCGCGCTTAGATTGGGTGAATGGGATAATAATTTGCTCATGGCGCAATAACCACTCGTTGGGGTATAGCTACCAATTCCTATGAGAGATTTGTCAGGAATGATCCCTGCGTTACGGAGAGCCTTTTGGTAACCTGCCAGCCGTAGCTGGGCAGAGGTATATTCCAACGGGGCATTGGTGATCATACCAATATCTGAATAGCCTTGCTCAATCAGGTGCTGCGTGGCAATTTTAGCCCCTTCCAATTCATCCACAGCAACAAAAGGGACGTCAGTACCAGGAAGCTGCCCTATCATCATGATTGGAAAGCCTTGTTCGTAAATATCAATGATCTCCGTATCATCCTGACGCGGTCCAGCCACGATGATGCCATCCACATGCCTTCCCAGGATTAATTGGCTGTAACCACTGAGGTCATCGATGTTCAGTGGCTTGAATAAAACATGGAAATCAACCTGCCTGGCAGCTTGTTCTATCCCCAATAAAATATTTAACAGGAAGGCATCAGCATAGACCTGGTCTGGATTTAGACGCAATACCAGACCGAAATTAAAGGATTTGCCAGAGGCCAACCTTCGCCCGGTAATATCAGGAGTGTAATTCAATTGGATTGCAGCATCTATTACTCGTTTGCGGGTCGCTTCGTTGATGTGCGTATCCGGGACATTGTTCAGCACCAACGATACCGTCGTGCGTGAAACGTTGGCAACCCGGGCAACATCATAACTTGTCGGTCTTCGCTTCATATTCTCCCTCTACTAACACGTGTTACCTTTATAAATCGGTTTAGTTTTGGTGTCAAGGGATAGAAAGATTAATAGTTTCTCATTCAAAATGCTTAATCCAGTTGTCCATACAAATTAGTGGATTTCATGCTAGAATTTTAATGAATATGGATTGAAATTTTGTTATTTATATGACCAAAAGAATATCGGGAGGCATACATTCCATCTTAACCACCCTACACTATTCAGAAGAGGAGGGCGAAAATGATTGGGGATTGGATTGATCAGGTCGAGTATGCGCGAGTTACCTGCCATGACGAATGACGAGCTGATTTCCTTTTCATCCTGCATGGGTTTGCCACCTGGAGCAAAGGTGAAGCTCCCGACTATGCCATCTGGACTGCCAGGATCGAAAATGGGCTCGTTGCCGAATGGCGGATTTATCAAGATTCTTATGAAAATAAGATGAAGTTCGGTTTCGTCAACAGCCACCAAAATAATGATGCTTTAAACAGCGCTTGATGAAAAATGTAGTAGTAATCATCGCTATCTTCTTGCTTTTATCAGCATGTAAACCAATATCGAAACAACAAACCATCGCAACTGCTGCAGGTAGGGGTACTGCGACATTCTCTAAATCAATGACCAATGCAATCAGTACATCCACTCTTAGGCAAACAGCTCCATCCACTCAGACACGCACCCCCACCCCCGCGCTCGCCCCCACTTCCACCACCGCCTCACCCGAGGTGTGGGAGTGGTGACTTTACCCTTTGAGTTTACCGATTTAAAATTCGGGCGATGCCTAGCACCGCCCGAATTTTAATGATGGACCGTTCGATCAGTGTTTTTGGACAATCGGTAGGTAGAAATTGTAAATGATAAAGGTATCCTCGCTAGCAATGTTATTCAACGGGTCTGGATCGGGATTATCCGACCAGATTTCGGCAGTATTTGTGGCCATGCCAGAAACATCGGCAGTGACAACGATAGTTAGGGTAACACTCTCACCCACTGCCATTGCACCGATGTCACAGGTAACCTGGCCACCTGCATGAGTACATCCAGCGCTGGCAGACTCAAAAGTTACATTGCTAGGCAATGTATCCTCGACCATGACGCCCGTGGTAGGATCCAGCCCGTCGTTGTGGGCAACCAGGGTGTAAGTGATCAGATCTCCAACGCGTACTGGGTCTGCATTATCTGACATGCTGACCGACAGGTCGGAACCGTTAACCACCGTGAGTGTAATAGGTACAGTGATTAAACCTTCGTCTGGATCATTGCTCTTCACCTTCAGGAGCCCCATGAGCTGGGTGCCAACCGTGTAGGTCATGGTGTCGAATGTCACGTCAATTTCCACAAAACTGTCGGCGTCAATTGTACCCGTGATTGGATCCTCACTCAGCCAGGGTACGTCAGCACTCCCCACCTCACCTGTGACGTTCATCACCAGATGCATATTCGGGAAACCGATTGCACCCGTATCGGTCGGCTCAACTATGCCACAGTCAGCGGCTGCAAGATAGGTCAATCCCGTCTGACCAAGGTTATTTGAACCTACCCAGAGGCTGTTTCCGTCCACCTGACCATTAGGGGTAAAGAATTCCACCACCAGAGTTGAATTAGTCAGTGCGACTCCTTCGACCGGCATATTGATGATCGTTAAGGACTGGTCACTCACACTCACCGGAGCGCTGCCTATCAGGGTAAGATTCTCCCAAAGCAGCGGTCCTTCGAGGGTATACAGGTTGACCGTCGCTGGTTGGATGCCACCGTTACCAGTGGCTTGTTCAATACCGATCTCAACATTGGTAACGGAGAAATCTGTATCGATTCCAAAATCGGTAAGAGTGAACACACGCAGATAGCTATTATCCGTATGCAAACCACCTGCATTACAAGAAACCGAGTTGCCAGCTTGGATGTCCTGGCTCACCGAATGGGTGATCGTTACAGCACCGGGCGCTTTGGGCAAACTCACCGGCAAAGAATTAGTTGGGATCTCTTTTGCCTGGTTACTGGAAAAGTCAAGATCACCGATGGTCACCGTCCTGGTCGACTCAACCGGTGTGACCTTCTGGGGTGTAACCATACCGAGAGGTGGGGTCATACCAAGATCCTGCTCCAGGAGCATGAATGGGGTGGCGCCTTCGCCGTCATTGAAGAGCGTCAGTTTATCCACCAGAGTCTGCCCCGCAATGACCTTAACATCAAAGCTTGTTGGATCGACGCGGACATCTGGGAACAGTACGTTAACCAGGGCGGTGTCCGTTGCTGTTGCTTCGCCAAAGGACCCTTGAGGTGTGTAACGCACTGCAAGCGGGGTGATCAGCGCAGCAGTGCCCAGATAATACTGGGTGCCCACCGTGCCATCCTGATTTTCCAATCCAGCCGAGTGGGTGCCACCATCCGAAGGCGCAGCCATATAGTGAACTTCGATCAAATTGCTACCTTCAAACAGTTTGTATTGCAGAGTCACTGGATTACCACTCGGATAATGCTGGATATCGGTGTACTGGACGATAAAGTAACGGTTCGGGGCAGTACCCATCATCTGATAGTACAAACTGCCACCCACACTTGGATTTAGATCCTCCCACCAACCGGCAATAACACCGTTAGGATCTGCAGGATCTGGAAATGCTTGACCTGTACAGCAGCCACTAGATTGCCCTTCCAACACCGTCAGGAATCCATTCGAGCTGGCATACACATCGGTGTAGCCCATTCCAAAGTAATAAAGTGTGAACCCTAGAGGCAGTGCCCCACTCACCTCATCGTCACCCAGAACGAAAGGCGTCCCTGTACCTGAGATGTCTTCAAAATTGTATGCGATGGAGTCATCGTAGGTATAGTTGAGCTCATTGAAGGCCGTCCAGGTAGCGGTATTCACCGTGGTGGCATTGATGGTTGCCTCTGCGATCACTTCTGGGCTGTTCTCCCCGGGCGCCAAAGTATAGGGAAAATCATTCAAAATTACGCCCAGCTCGGTATCGTAAAGGTCATGTAGAGTCAGGGTGATCTCCCCGGTATTGGTAATTTGATAGCAATAATACACCTCCGTCCCGACTGTCACGGTGATGGCGTCGGTTGTTGCGCAGATACCTGGTTCAGTGCCCACCGTCTTCGATAAAGTGATGGAAGGCGGATTGTTGTATTCCACTAAATCAATGCCGATGTAGTCGGAATTATTGCCAGATGGTCCAGCTTCGGTCACATAATAGCGGAATGCAAGCCTGCCACTGCTACCCTCTGGGATGTCGCTCAATGTGATCACATACTGGGTCCAGATTTCAGGATATCCACCTATTTCCAGGTTTGGATTGATATCCAGCAGCAACGTAGCAAAGTCGCCAACCTCCTCAGCGCCAGTGCCTACATCCGTGCTGTCACCTTCCGTGCTTAAACGTACCTGCAGCCGATCTGGGTAGCTACTTCCTTCAACTGTGCGGGTCCAAAAACTGAAGGTAGCACCATTCCCGAGAGCCTGCTGCGGAGTAAGCAACCAGTTGCTGATCGTACCTACGCCAGCCGTATTGTTGTAGTTGGCGGCAATATAAGCTGTTGGTGCGCCATCATAGGCCGGGAAGACGGTGTCGTTACCCTGGAACCAATCGGTTAATCCCAACGGATCGCTGTTATTCTGCATAAACCATTCCGGGAGATTGGTGATGTCGTCGAACCCTTCGCTAAAGTTGGCGGGTGACACATACACCACTGGTGGGGTTGTGTCTGGCACCCCGCCCCGACTCCCAGTTGCATCAGTAGGTTCTGAAGTCGGTTCCTGACCCACAGGCGAATTAACTGCGGCTGCAGCTCCCGAAGCCAACCCAAGGATAAGAATGCTTACAATTACCAATATATATACTCGCTTTATTTTCATTTATACATTCTCCTTTATTTTATCTTTGTGGATAAATTTCTCAACTATGGTTGTTACCTACGAAACCAATACTTATTCTCCGATAGTGCCTCCTTCTCTGTTGATCGATTATTAGACTAACTATTGCACGCTGATGAGTGGTGTAATTGATCCCTCTTAATCTGCTAACACGAGTATCTATTCTCTGGATAGCTCTTACGCTGAACCTGTCTTGCTTATTGAATTGGTTAGTATTTCGGAGACCAGATTATTCACTTACTGTATTAATACCAACGCATTACGCACTTTCGGTGAATAAATCAATTAAGCCACTGTAAACAAATGATAACTTCCCAAAATCCTTCACACCCGCTTACTTTAATTATAACCCATCTGAATATTCTAGGAGGGAGTTATCCTTCATTTTTAGTTAGACGTCATGAGCATCGTTCGCCACAAAGTATGAATCAAGAGAAGATCCTCCATTTTTCAGTCACCAGTGTGCCATGGCAGGTAAGGCAACCAGAAAAGATCTCGTCATGTACTTAATCCAGGTGAGGTCGAAAATGATCACCGTTCAGGCTCACCCCGCTCAGGGAGAGCAGTATCAGCGCTTGTGGCGGCTGGTTACTGAGCAGGACGACTCATCTATAAAATACCGGCAAAGCTTGCAACGTCGCATACCCATCGTGATACTGACTCCTGTAGCCCTCTTATAAAAAGGGAGCTTGTTTACAAATCGCCCATACACACCCATCCCCATCAACAATATTCTCTTCTTAGCAGAGGGGGTGTTGGTGTGAGTAATTACAAATAACCTCTCTTATCCTATGGAATTTAATAATCCAGTAGCTTACACATAAATATTTCGTTTCTATCTGCTTGCCAGTATAATGTATCACAAGGAAATCCTGGGATATTTTTATACCTATATCCTTCATCCAGACCATCAAGAATTTAAAGGAGCTAATATGTCAGATCCGCGTGTCACCAAGCTGGCAAAAGTACTGATCGGCTATTCGTTGGACATCAAGCCTGGGCAAAAATTACACATTTCTACCAACCCGCTCGCCAGTGAATTGACCCTGGCTGTGTACGAGCAAGCGATTAAAGCCGGGGCGCATGTATTTGTTGAACAACCGATGGAGGAATTGAACGAAATATTTTATAAATTCGCCTCCGACGAGCAATTGGATTTCGTGCACCCGGTCAGGAAATTCATCATCGAGACCTATGACGCTGATCTGGTCATTGATGCCTCCTCCAACCGCCGCATGCTAAGCGGGGTCGATCCCAAGCGCATCGCCCGTAGTCAAAAAGCCAGGGCTGATCTGATGAAAACCTTTATGGAGCGTTCTGCCCGGCATGAATTGGCTTGGTGCCTGACTGTTTACCCCAATAATGCCAACGCCCAGGATGCCGATATGTCATTGCGGGACTACACTGAGTTCGTTTTTGCTGCCTGTATGCTGAACGAAGACAATCCCATTGCATTTTGGCAGGAGGAAGGCAGGTGCCAGGTAAAACTGGTCGAATGGTTAAAAGGGCGCGACAGGGTAACCCTTAAAGGCTCGAATATCGACATGACCTTGTCCATCAAGGACAGGACCTTTGAACCCTGCGATGGCAAGTATAACTTCCCCGATGGCGAGATTTTCACCGGGCCAGTGGAAGATTCAGCCAGCGGCTGGGTGCGATTTAGGTACCCTGCCATCTTCATGGGGCAGGAGATTACCGATATCGAGCTCTGGTTTGAAAAAGGCAAAGTGGTGCGAGAAAAAGCCAGCAAGAACCAGGAGCTGCTCACTTCGACCCTCAATACCGATGAAGGTTCCCGCTACCTGGGTGAATGGGGTATTGGCACCAACTACGGAATCACCAAGTTCACTAAAGACATGCTGTTTGACGAAAAAATTGGCGGCACGATCCATTTTGCCCTGGGCGCCAGCTACCCCGAGACGGGCGGCAAGAACGAGTCGGCTATACATTGGGACATGTTGTGCGATATGGCTGATAGTGAAGTGACGGTGGATGACGAGCTGTTCTACAAAGATGGGAAGACGGTCATCGGGTAATCGAGGAATATTGATAAACAAACCCAATAGTTTTTAGCGGTTGACTCACTGCTCCACTTTCTTGATATCATCTTTTTCAAGAAAGGAGAAAGACATGAAGCGCAAGCCTATCGTGATCGTTGGAATCATATTGGGTAGTTTGATTCTATGTATCATTGTGATCTGGCCAATGGCTCCTTTGTGGGCAAAGCTTGGGGCTGGATCGATCTGTATCCAGGGAAACTTGCCAAAGATTAAGCTGGTCCCTTGCCAGCCATCTACGGCAAGTCTACCGACCGCTACTCCTTTGCCAACCATCACCTCGAGTGAGCAGGAACCCATTCCCATCATCTTTGATGATGATGGTAGCCCAGATGGCATGATCGCTTTACTGTACTTCCTGCATAATCCGCGATACGATGTTCGAGCTGTCACTATATCTTCTGGAGAAGCTCATCCCGACCGGTTTGCGCCTCAGATCATTCAGCTATTCGCTTTATTGGGGAAAGCGGGTATTCCAGTGGGAGTTGGTCGCCTCACACCTCTGGAAGGAAGTAATGCCTTTCCAGCCCCATGGCGGCAAGCCAGTGATAGTTTCTGGGAAATCGTCCTACCGCAGACGTCTACATATGTTGAGCCAGCCCCAGCAGCTGAGCTGATGCTAGAGACACTTTACAGTTCAAGCTCTCCCATGCAGGTATTTGTCAGCGGTACCCACACCAATCTGGCTGAAGCCCTGCGCCTCGATCCAGGCCTCGCCGAGCATATCAGTGGAGTCTATGTGATGGGCGGTAATATTTACGTGCCAGGCAATATTGAGAGTGATTGGCCTGAGCTACACAACCAGGTGGCAGAATGGAACATCTGGGTCGATCCGCTCGCCGCGCACGAAGTATTTGCCTCAGGTCTGCCCCTGCATCTGATACCCCTGGATGCCACAAATCAAGTTACCTGGGCTGAGGCGGATGCCCTCGGTTGGGTCAACTCAGGCACCCCTGAGAGTCGGTATGCGGCAGATATTCTTCGTTGGGTGTTCAGCACATGGTCTACCGATCAAGCCTATATTTGGGACCTGGTAGCTGCCGTGGTCATGGCTGATTCCAGGCTTTGCCCAATGGTCTCACTCGCTCTCGATGTGAATACCACACCCGGCCCTGAGCAGGGGCAAATCCTGGTTGGCGAGGGAATGGCAAACGTTGAGGTTTGCCTGCAACCCGACGCAGCACAGGTCAGGCAGAATGTAGTCGGCGTCCTGGGAGGACCATAGGTTATGGTCGGTGGATGATGGTTAGTTATTACATGAAGTTGAAACCTGTTTGGGTTTTAGTCATAGTTCTCACCTTCGATACGATCTGCATCGGCCTGGTCATGGGAGTGCCCATCTTCCGCATCCTCTTCGGCTTCCTGGCGGGACAGCTGATTTTTGTAGCGCTGCTATGTATCGTCTTTGGGGTCTTCAACAGCCTGATCACCTGGTTAGTAGAGGAACGGCTGTATCGCATGTATAAAACATAATCTTTGCTGAATACCTAAAAAAGGAGTATCCAATGCCTAGGATTTGGAGTAGACCGATAGGTGTGACTGACCTGGCAGGACCAGATTATTGGGATTATTTCGCTGCCAGGCTGGTCGAAAAGGCTGCCATCTATCCCGGTGGAAAACTATTGGATGTGGGTTGCGGTACAGGAGCATCCTTGTTCCCCGCAGCCAAAAAAATTGGCGCTCATGGGTTTGCCGTCGGTATAGACATATGTCCGGGTTGAACACCCACCGCCAGCTCTAGGATAGAGCAGCTCAATCTCAAGAATGTCGCCGTACTGTTCACCAATGCCAGGCATATCGGCTTTCCGACCGGCACATTTGACATCGTTTTGTGCGGATTCATGGGCTGGTACGATTGCTTTGATTTTATCCGCAATGAATTCACCCAACCGGATACAAAAGCCGCAGAAATTCACCGTGTACTGAAGGATGGGGGTAGATTTGTGTGCTGCTCATGGGAGGCACAGGAGGATCTGGCCTGGATGGAAGAGGCCATGGAGCGGTATTACCCTTCCCTCTTGACCGATAACGAATATATGCAGGAACGCACGATTGGCATGGCACATGAAAAAGCACCAGGATACAAAATCATCCTGCACTCGGCTGGCTTTCATCACATCGAGGTTACCAGAGAGGTGGCGGAATTCATCTCCACGGATGAGGAAGAATTCTGGCGGCAAATGGAACACGTCGGTTGGGACATATTTTTCGAGAAAATAGAGAAGGTTGAGGCAAATAAATTGCTGCAAATTAAGCATGCCGTCTTCCAAGACCTTCAAGATCATAAGCAATTGGATGGGATACACTTCACCAAGAGTGTATTCTATCTAAGTGGAATGAAATGAATAAGCTAAATGAGAAATCTTAAAATTTTCCCAATTTTACATAATAAGTGCCTTTTTTAGAACTTTTGTTCTATAACAGGGGTGTAATTACTCACCCAATCCTATTTCATGCGGTTGAATGATAGAAAGAGGTTGAAAGATCTCCTCTCCTCTCCTCGCATTCTCTAGGAATTGTGAACTCGGTAAATAGAAGAAACAGAATGGTAAATTTTACATTCGAGAATAGCTATTTTGTCATTGCGAAGGAGCGTTCCAGCGTTCTTTGCTGGCGACCTGTGCCAGGAGCGAAGCGATTGGTGAGCAATCTCCACCACAACCATTCACTCTCTCATTCCGTTCATCATGACATTGGGCGTAATTCGTGTATTTGTGTACGGTTATTCCAGCTCGGTGCTTGTAAACAACCAAGTTATTTATAGGTGTTTCGTGGAGGGTGAGTAAATACATGATAAGAATAGATCAAACTTTTGGGAATAGAAATGTCCCCTGACCTTCACCTCACCACATCCCTGCTTTGGAGGTGTGTCAGCATCATGCTCATCGTGGACATATTGCTTATCCTCCTGGCCCGACAGCTGGTCAGCCGAGAACGGTTTCAACAGATGCGCTGGATGCTGGTCATTGCTGCTGGAGTTTTCTATTTCCTGATGTGGGTGATTGTGCTACTGTGGGGCTGGGACTGGTTTTATGTCTATATTTTCCCAGCCTGGGGGCGGTATCTGCTGCCTCTCATCTTTGCTGCGGGATATTCCCTGCTTGCCCTGGGGATGTTTTGGCTGAGCCTGAAACTACCCAGCAACCCGGCAGTCAATTGGTGCCTGCTGGGCGGGGCAGAGGGGCTGCTCAGTCATATTTATGCCATTTTTGGGTTGGGTGCCGCTTCCAAACCGCCCATCATGCAGGGCACCGACCCCTTTATCGTTTTGCTCTTCGCTGTCTTTGAGAAAGCCTTCTATTGGTGCCTGATCCTGCTTTCCATGTACTTCCTGTCGAAGATTTTACGTCCCAGGTTGAGTTTAAACTAATGTTAACCAATCAATACTCAGTAATTCTATTGAGAATCAGAACAGGAACGGGATAAATCGTCTGGTATGCCGCATATAACTTGCATACTCCTCCCCAAAGCTGCGCAGGTTTTCCCTCTCCTCGTATATTGCTGTCAAAAATAGCGTTAGGCTCACCAGGACAACCAGTGCTCCAGATAACGGACTGATATGATTCAAGAATATTCCCCATGCCAGGCCCAGCAATGAAGCGTACAAGGGGTGGCGGATGAACTGGTATGGTCCATTAGTGACCAGTCGGGTTGTTTTTTCAAATTCGGTACGACTGTCATCCCGGATGGAATGATCTGCTTTGCCATATTTACGCAAGACCCAAAATGCGTTTATGGCTAAGAAGGCTGAAATTAGCAACAATGTCCAGGAAATCATCTGAGATATTGAGAATGGTTGGCTAAACCACAGATGCGCATTCAGTACTACCAGGCCTAAAATTCCTTCGAAGGCAATAAACCTTGGAAAGCCATGGCTGGAGGGATTGATCAGCGATTGGCGTGAAAGGATGATGAAACCAATAGAACCAAGCAGGAAAATGACCGTTTCAAGCATCAGTCAAGGGAAAGGTCAGCGCAGGCACTCTATTTCGAGGCGTTCTGCCAACCCGTAGTATTTCTCATGCAGGTTTTCACTGCTGACATCGTCTTCGAATTGCGCAAACGCCTGAAGGATTTGCTCCTGCTGGGGGGCAGGAATGATCTTATCTGCCAGTGGAAAAAGCATGTTATCCTCTTTGTATATGTGCTGACGCAGCAACTTGATATAATCAGCCGCTTTATCCACCAATACCTGGCGCTTGCGCACGTCACCCGCCTGGAACCGTTCTACTGCCTGGTGCATTTCCTGAGCAAGCCGTCGCCCTTCCTGGTGTTCCGCCAGCATTACCGCCACTGGACTCGATTCCCTGGATAAGCCATTTTCTATCAAAGCTGGAAATAACACACTTTCTTCTTTCTTATGATGACAGCCATCTGTAAATCCCCTGATGAACACCGTAGTGCCGGTGAAAAACCTGAGATAGACATCGTCACCACGGGCGAGACGTTTGGAGGCTCTTTCGAGGGCATTCATTACCCGCTCTATGACCCGATGTTCTTCCACGAGGATTTCTGTTGCTTTCATAAAGAACCCTCCACTCCCATAAGACCAGAACGGTATATTCTAATTATTTGATAAGCTCAATCTACCTGATAGAATTATATACTCAATATCTATTTCTAAGATATCAGAAAGGATAAAATCGACCCTTAATTTTTTGAAAAATACAACCAACTTTACCTGGATCTACGGATAAACCTGGGAACTTGTCGCATAAATTCTTGGTAGCTTTCTCCATACCGTTCGAGAAGCCAGGGTTCTTCTGTAAACGGAGCGAGGGTGTTTAGCATCAAAGCGAGAATGCCAATTACCCACACCATCCAGGAATTCATGACCAGCATGAATCCAATGATCATCAAGCTATCTCCAATATACTGGGGATTGCGCGTGTAATGGTAAGGACCCTTGATGACCAGCCTGTCACCTAATCCGAGCGTTGCTCGCATCCCTAATGCCAGATTACCCCAGGCTCCCAAGATGTTTCCGATCACGAAAAAAATTCCTGCCGTGGGAAGCCTGATTTTAATATCTGGTAGGAAACCACTGTCCAGATCAAGAAATCCTAACCAGATACCGCACAACCCCACCAACCCCACCATCAACCAGGCAAGCATAAATTGCCAGGATAACACCGATGGGGGAGGCCAAAAGCGGAAACCAGGTAGTTTTATGGTCAATATGAATAACACAGCATAGATGATTTCGATGGATATTGCGGTGAAGAACAGGAATGACTGCATACCGGTCATTTATTCCTCGCCATTGGGGCCCTTATCCAGAATCTTCGCCATCAAGTGCTCATCATGATAGACGCCACGCTCATAAACTGCTCTGGGCTCGGTGCCATAGGCAGAAAACCCACAGTGGGTATAGCAGCGTATGGCGTTCGTGTTCGAGGTGTTCACCCCCAACTTTACCACCGTGATTTGGTTTTCCATAGCCCATTTGAGGCAGCATTTTATCATTGCCTCACAAATATGGAGCCTGCGCCATGCTGGTTTAACATACACTCCCCACAAAGTGGCATTATGGCGCGTTTTTGGCCAATGGCCGCATAGGATCCCAGTCATGCCGATCAAATTGTCTTTCGTGCTGGCCATGATGACAGCGCCTGATTGATCCCTGGCATAATTCTCAATAAGTGTCACCCAGGCTTCTACACCATTTGCAGCGGTCATATCTACATCTGCGGCAAAAGCATCGGGATGCATACGCAGTGCTTCCAGGCGCAGGTTGTATAGCTGGTCTGCATCCTGAGCGGTTGCAATGCGAATTGAGACATCCCCTCTAGGGGTGGTGACGGGTAGCGTCATATTCACCTGCCTGCAATACTACCAAGCAAAAGGAAGAGCACGATGGACATCCCGTACTCCATGCCTTTTGCGTAGGTTGGGTTGGACACAGCACTTTTCGTGCTCAACCCAACCTACTAAAGCTGGGAGAGATTCCTCACTGCTTCCAGAACCCTCTCGGCGGATTCTGCCTTCAGCCTACCTGGCAATCGATAAAAGTAGGGTGAAAGGTCCACTTCATAACCACCCAGAGCGTGTTCGCTGGCAGTGGGCAGATAACCAATGCAACCACTGCTCACACTGGCAAATAATGCTGGCGTGGTTAGGGAAGCGTGCTTGATGGTCATGCCAATCTCGTTAAATACTTCTGCACCCAGGGTAAACAAAGTCAAATCTCCCACTCTCAGCTGGGTCAGCACCACCGGCACTGACCAAAACCCATCCCGAGCTGCGATATGCGTCTTCCAGGGAAAGCGGTTGTTAAGTACGGAATCGACCATGAAGCTTGGCACTTTAGCCATCCTGGCCAGAACAGCACGATACGTGGGTGGTGGCTTTTTATCATGGGCTTCTGCTTCTAGGGGCAACCAGATTTTTTCCTGGTGAAAGCTGACCGCCTCTCCACCGATTGGATTGAGCTGTGGTAATGAACTCAAAACTGTTTGCGTAACCCGCCCGGCGATTATCTCAAGCTCCCAATAATCATCTTTCCCCCAGGTATGGTCTGGGTTCAGATCACCGGTGGCACCTTGTAGATACATGAAGGGTGCGCCAATCTCCTGTTCCACTTGTTGCCGTAATGCACCCATCCAATCCCCAGAGACGAGCATGTTCGTTGGACCAAGCACAGTACCGTGACATTGGAAGTTTAATAATGTGGTAATGGGTTTACTTTCCAGCGATTGTGCCTGCAACAGGGTGAATGAGCGGTCGATTGGTCCGGTCCGATTAACCCCTATCTCGACATGGACGTTGGGTTTTCGTTCCCGGCGATTGACGGCGATATCCACCTCGCCCCTTACCCAGGTGAGATGTGCTGATTGTAGGTTGGCTTGTGCTTCCTTGACGGCACTGACTATCTGGATGACAAGCTGATTAATATATTTACGATTTCTGTGAGGGGAGCCCGGGCCAGCATAGGTGATTGGTCCGGAATGGGTATGAGAACAGCAGATGACCACATTAGAACCGGTCTGTGCCTGTACGCGAGCCACGGTATGCTCATTGATTGCTAGCAGGTCACAGGCCACGATCACTGCCCGATGCAAACCATCGTCGAAGGCCAGAGCGGTGGCGGTTAGGTCGTCATGCACGCCGATATTCCCCTTGGTGCGGTCACCATAACCAATCAGGTAAATCCCAGGTGGTGGAGAGATGATTTTACGTGCAACACCAATAAATAGGGTCATTCATGACCTCTATCACCTACCTGGATCATCAACAAAAGCCTCCACTAATCACAGCATGAACACTAAAGTGTATATAGAAAAACCAGAAATTAATCACAAGATATATCTAAACTGCAAGATCACAACATTCTTGGTACTCTGCGGTAAATAGTTTTAATATTTAAAGAACTACTTGAATTCATTCTAAGATTGGATTGCGGCAGCTTGCCAGCAGGCGTCGAAATCATCTACCACCAATTGGACGAGCTCAGGGTCGACCTTATGTTGTGAGGCGCGAGCCTGCAATGCATTGAGAATCACTTCAGGCTCTTTGGCGGGGCGATAGGGACGTTCCTGAGTCATGGCCTGGAATATATCCGCGATAGCGATGATGCGAGATGGTCTGTCAATCTCAGCCTCAGTCAGATGGAAAGGATATCCATCTCCAGTGAGGGTCTCGTGATGGTAGGCTCCCCAACAGGCAATATCCTCAAATCCCTTCACATGGTGCAAGATCTGGTAACTTTCAAAGCTATGCCCAAGCATCACTGCTTTCTCAGAAAAACTGAGTGAAGCAGGTTTCTCAAGGATGCTATCCGGGACACGCATTTTACCGATATCATGTAAAAGGCCTGCAATTTCAATCTGTGCGCATAAATCGCGGTCAAAACCTGCTTTTTCTGCTAAATGGGCGGAAAAATGGGCGACACCTTGCGAATGACGGGCGGTATAGTGGCTCTTGGTATCCACGATTTCAGCTGCCAGTTCGGCTACGTAGTGCATACGTTTCGTGCTGATCATGGGTTGAGGGTCGGCTAACTCACGTTCAGCCATGAATTGGCTAAGGTGTTGTGGTTGCATACGCAACCAGAAGCTCTCCGTACGTGAAATTTCCAGGAACGCATCCATCAGCCAGGGATTGAACCATGTGCCACGATAATGCACGAGCTTATCACGGACAGAGTTGCGAATTGAGAGCCAGGGCTTACTGGAAGCCTGTTGGATCAGTGAATCAGCCCGGTCACATAAATGAATTAAGTTACCACACATGGCGACCCATTCAGTAAAACTAGAGTCAAGCTCCTGCCAATGGGTATGATGTAGCAGAATGATGGTAGAGAGATGCTTAAAGAGAGGTTGGGCTTCTAGCAAACTGCTACCTCGAGCGCAATGTTCAGGCGCACCGGGCCAATCCATCTCCTTCATAATGTGGTTATGCGTGCTGGTGGTGGAGACGCCACAATCGTGCAGCAAGGCTGCATGATACAGGTTTTCCATCTGGTTGGGTTCAAAACCAAGCATACGCCCCGTCTCCATGCACATGTAGGCCACGCGCTTGCTGTGGTGGAGATCTTTTACACCCACCAGGTCAAGCATATCTGAAAGCATGTGAACAAGCTGGGTCAGATTGATTACTTTCATGGGATATTCTTAAATATTATATCAGTACAGCTAGGACTTGGCTCGTTGTGATTATTCATATTAGGTAGATCGATATCTGAAACCTGCCCTTTATATCTTGCACCAACCTAAGAAACATTGATCAATTCTATCTCTCTAAGTTATATGAATAACGAAGTTCAGGTTAGTGATGATAAAGAGGATCATGAGAGTTCTTCTGCCATCCTTCTCGTCTCCGTAGAGTTCGTCAACGGCGTGTGATTTGCACTACTTGCTTACAATCCACTGCTCCACCTGCCTCTCCAGCACATCCATAGGGACTGCGCCGGAAAGCAACAACACATCATGGAACTCGCGCAGGTTGAATTTTTCGCCCAGCTTTTCTTCGGCGCGTTTGCGTAGCTGGCGGATTTTTAGCTCACCCAGTTTGTACGCCAATGCCTGACCAGGCCAGGCGATGTAGCGGTCTATTTCATTGACAATATTCAGCAGGGTTGAGGAGGTGTTTTCTGCCAGGTGGTCGATGGCTTGCTGGCGCGTCCATCCCAGGGCATGCATACCGGTATCCACCACCAGGCGGCAGGCGCGCCACATTTCATAACTTAATCGACCAAAGTCTGAGTATGGGTCGGTATAGAAGCCCACTTCCAGCCCCAGGCGCTCAGCGTATAAGGCCCAACCCTCCACGAATGACTGGTAGCCGCAATAACGACGGAACATGGGCAGGTCCGCCAGCTCTGCCTGCAGAGCCAGCTGCAGATGATGCCCGGGCACAGCTTCGTGGAGGGATAACGCTTCAATCTCGTATAACGGTCGCGATGGCAGGTCATAGGTGTTGACGTAGTACATCCCGGCGCGGCTGCCATCTCCCGTTCCAGGGTTGTAATAGGCGGCTGTCTCTCCTTCAGCGGCATAATCGGGTACTTCACGAATACCATACTGCATCCTGGGTAGGGTCTTGAATAACCTGGTCAACTCACCATCCATGCGTTTGAGCACCAAGGCGGTTTTTTCGAGCAATGCCTCTGGGGTGGTGACGTAGAACTGCGGATCGGTGCGTAAGAATTCCAGGAATTCAGGCATGTCTCCATGCCAGCCCGTCTTTTTGATCACCTCAACCATCTCTGCGTGGATGCGTTTCACCTCATCCAGGCCGGTCTGGTACACCTGTTTGGCAGTCAGGTGGAGGGAGGTGAAATAGTAGATGCGATGAGCATAGAAGGCTTCACCATCAGGTAAGTCTGTGCAAGCGATGCTATCACGAGCCGTTGGCAGGTATTCATGCTCGATAAATTGCAAGATGGCTTGATATGCGGGAACCACTGAGCTCAGGATAGCATTTTCGGCAGCCGTCAGGAGCTTTTTCCGGTCTGTTTCACCGATTTGGGCGGGAAAATGCTTGAAGGGTTGATATAACGCACTTTGGCGGGGTTCGGTTACCATCTGAGACTTAAACTGTTTATCTACATCCGTCAGGGTGCATCGCGGTGGCAGGTATCCGGCGCGTAACCCATCTCGCATCATGGTGATGTTCTCAGAGGCGAACTGGTGGAAGGCATTCAGCCGAGAAATGTAATTCTGGTAGTCTTGCACGTTCTCAAATGGCATCACCTCGAAAATGTCGGGAAACATAAGGTGGAAACCCGCACAACGTGAGATGGGTAGGCGGTAGGCATGGAAACCAAGCTCGGCAATCTCATCCTCCAGCAAGTGGCTGAATAACTCGTAGTTAAGCTGTTCGGTCGGCGTCAGGGCCTGGTTTGAGATTCCCTGCAGGCGCTGGCGGAAATGGACCAACTGGTCGCGCCAGGATTGGTACGCTTCTTCAGTGGCGGTGGGTAGGAGGTCATTATAGCGATGGTCACCTACGTAGGATGCGAAGAATGGGTCAAAGCGCATCCAGGCATCCCAATGGTTCTGGAAGAGCTGGTGCAAAGGGGAGAGAGTTGTGGGCATGAGATACTCCTTAGATGAGATTGGTGATCTTCAATGTTCGGACTATAAAATTTGATAAAAAGGATACGCTCGCCGGGTGCGAGTGATTTTTTGGCATACTGAACCATCTTACCATTATTTTATTCACTATAATATAACCTGCAAAACAGAAGAAAGGTAAACTGATGCTCGAAAGGCCGGATATTCCTGAAGAGTGTATAGCATCCTGCATGCAGGTAATGTATGGAGCAGTAGCCTCACAGGTAACATTTCTGCCGATTGGATATGACGTGAATACTGCCATTTTCCGGGTGGAGGGGCAGGATGGCAAGGCATATTTCTGACACAGATGATTAGAGGAGGAGATGTGCAATCCAGAGAGAATGAAGCAGAACATAAAACTATGACCCCTGCACGAAGATGGGGTGGGTTATACACGGTAGGATTAATGCTTCTGTTGCTGGCATTCTTCGCTTACCACCAATGGAAACAGACAGGTTTTCTCACTGGAAAATTTGGCCCTGTCGAGATGATTGCCTTATATGCACCCATCGTGATCTCCATGGTAGTTCCAATCCAGCGCGCCATCCAGGGACGGGTGAACCCTGCCCGGCTAACCGAAGCCATCTCCGACTTGTTTTTAGCGCTCGGCTCGCTATGGTTATGGAATGTCTTCCCGTTCAATTTCGCCCACATCGCCGATATATTCCCGGCGCGCATGCATTTTGCTTTTGTGTGGCTTACTGATAGCGTCGGCAGGTTCATCCTGCTGCTACAGGTGGCGGTGGGTGTCATTTCTGCTCTCTCGAATTTTGTTACCTATATCAGGGAACGGAGGATTGAATAGACGTAAGCGATCTGTAAGGTATTAGCTATGACCTTGTGAAGGAATTTAGAAAGAAAAACACGAAGGATGGTGCGGATGGTGATGGATGGATCGGCCAGGATTTTCTGCCAGTGACTGTTGAAGGCCTGACGGTCTGAGGGGTCTTTAACGGTGAAGGCTGCCATCCAGTTGGCCTTTGGGTTAAGTTGCTGCTCGAAGAAAATAGGCAGATCATCGACGAGTAGCTCACGTGTTGGAGTTTGTGAGAAGTGTTGATTTCTGACGTTTGATTATTCACGCACTTTATAAGTTGAGTTTATCTTGATAGGAATTAACATTTATTACAAATATCATGACTCGAACTGGATGACCTTGCAAATCCACAAGGGACCGTCAGCAGGGAAAAGATGTTCTCAGTGGGAATTGTTTCTAAAAAAAATAAATGCATTCAATTCGCCACAGCAAACAGCATAACGCGATTATCAAGTGGCATTTGGCAAGAAATTAGGGAACCATTATCTAATAAAAAAAACAGAAAACGAAGAGGAACGATTATCCCTCCCAAGAAATTGGGAAAATCAAGAAAAAACGGTGAAGGCAATCTGATGGTCATTTTATGTAGTAATGTAGTTACACACGGTCACCCCTGATATCTCTTCCATTGGCTTTACAGCCATAGCGGGAGGGGAAATCTTTCGAACAAAGGCGTATACAAGGCAGCGCAGATGTGTACGCCTTTGTTCGATCACTTTCAAGCTGATTATCATAGGAAGATGAAATATTTGAAGATAGGTGAGTGGATTGTAATGGACCCCAAAAACTGGACACAGACCTTAGGGGTAGTAAAATCCAGAAAAGAGGTCCTGATGACAAAACGGCGCAACTTCAGTCCTGAGTTTAAGGTTCGCGTGGTATTAGAGCTGATATC